>DATEIF010000834.1:0-12295 GCA_035279205.1 Vineibacter sp. | reverse complement strand
CGTAGCGAGGGATCTCTTGGATGTAGAGTCTCCCTTCGCAGGAGATCCCTCGCTACGCTCGGGATGACGACTGGCAACTGCCGCAAGACCTAGCGCGGCGCCTGAGGGCCGCGGATCAGTTGACCGGGCAGGGCGCCGGTTGCCTCGCCATCACGCCATGTCACCGCGCCGGCGACGATGGTGGCGCGATAGCCGCTACCACGCTGCAGCAAGCGACGGCCCTCGGCTGGCAGGTCATAGGCCATGACCGGCGGTTCCAGCCGCAGGTTGTCGAGGTCTATGACGTTGACATCAGCCTTCAGCCCCGACCTGAGCAGGCCGCGATCCAGCAGGCCGTAGACTTCGGCGGTGCGGCGGGTTTGCAGGCGCACGGCTTGTTCCAGCGACAGCCGCGGCCCGCGGGTGCGACCCTTGACCCAGTGCGTCAGCAGGAAGGTAGGCGCGCTGGCATCGCAGATGACTCCGCAATGCGCGCCACCGTCCGACAGGCTCAGCACCGTGTCGGGATGGCGCAGCATGGTGTCCAGTGCATCGAAGTTGCGATCAGCGTAGTTCAAGGTCGGGAAGTAGAGCAGCTCGCGACCGTCGCGCTGCAGCAGCAGGTCGTAGAGGTACTCGTTGGGATCGCGGCCCAGCGCGGCGGCGACATGGGCGATCGATTGCTCGGGCGTGGGCTCGTAGTTGGGTGGGTCACCCAGCGCGAAGATGTTGTCGAACTGGCCGGCCGGCCGGAACCACTCGCGCTTGGTGTTCTGGGCACTCTCGGCCAGGATGCGCGCCTTCAGCGCCGGGTCACGCATCAGCCGCACGCGCTCTTCCAGCGGCTTGTCGGCGATCGCCATGTAGGACGGGCAGGTCGTGAACGGCTGCACGCGGCTCTGCAGGCCCAACAGAACGCCCACCGGCCGGCAGGCGACCTGGGCCGTGATGTTGGCGCCTGATGCGCGGGCCTGGGCGGTCTGGTCGAGCAGGGCACGCCATTTGCCGGGGTGCGCGGCGTTCTGCACCAGGGCGTAAGTGATCGGCAGACCGGTTTCGCGCGACAACGCCGTCATCCAGGCGAACTCGTCCTGCTTGGGCGTCATGTCGGAAGCGATTTCGACCACGCCATAACCGCCGCGTTTCACGGCGCGGCCCAACGCTACCATCTCGGTGGCGTTGGCGAAGGTCCCGGGCACCTCACGGCCATCGACGGCCCGGTGCAGACGCGTGCGCGACGTCGAGAAACCCAGCGCGCCGGCGCGGATGCCCTGGGCGACAATGGCTGCCATCTGCCGGATATCGTCGTCGGTGGCGACCTCGTTGTCGGCACCACGGTCGCCCATGACGTAGGCCCGCACCGCACCGTGCGGCACCTGCGTGGCGATATCCATGGCACGCGGCATCTTCTGCAGCGCGTCGAGATATTCGGGGAAAGTCTCCCACTCCCAACGGATACCTTCGGCCAGCGCCGTGCCGGGAATGTCCTCAACGCCCTCCATCAGCCCGATCAGCCAGTCGTGGCGATCCGGCCGCGCCGGCGCGAAGCCGACACCGCAATTGCCCATCACCGCCGTGGTGACGCCATGCCAGCCCGACGGCGTGAGGTAGGGATCCCATGTCACCTGGCCGTCGTAGTGGGTGTGGATGTCGACCCAGCCCGGTGCCACGACTTGGCCGCGTGCATCGATCTCCTCGCGTCCGTTGCCGACCTTGCCACTAACGGACGTAATGGTGCCGCCGTCGATGGCAACATCGCCTTCAACGGGCGCCGCGCCACTGCCGTCGACGATCGTTCCGCCGCGGATGACAAGATCATGCATGGTCGCTTCCTCCGTCGCCGCGCTTCTGCGCGTTCAGAGAATTGGGCCATACCGTCGGGGCGTCGTCGAGCCGCTTGGGTCGCACCGCCGGCACAGCAGCTATGTGACGCCATGCATGGCTTACGGCTAAAATCGCACGAGGAGGACGCCATGACGACCATCACCACCCTCGATGTCGGCTGCTATCACGTACCGCTTCCGGTCGTGTTGTCGGACAGTACGCATGGCGACATCCATCACTTTGCCCTGGTCACTGTGCGGATGCGCGACAGCGATGGCGCCGAAGGCCTGGGGTACACCTACACGGTGGGACATGGCGGCCGCGCCGTCGCGTCCGTGGTACGCGATGATCTGGCGCCGCTGCTGGTGGGCCAGGATCCCGAGCGCATCGAGGCGCTGTGGCAGCGCATGTGGTGGGGCACGCACTATGGCGGCCGCGGCGGGCTGGCGGCGCTGGCGATATCGGCCGTCGACATCGCGCTGTGGGACATGGCAGCGCGCCGTGTCGGTAAGCCGCTCTGGCGCCTGCTCGGCGGTTTCGACCCGCACGTGCCGTGCTATGCCGGCGGCATCGATCTGCAGTTTCCGCTCGAGAAACTGCTGGCGCAGAGCGACGACTTCCTGGCGCAAGGCTTTCGCGCCATCAAGATGAAGGTCGGCCGCGCCCGATTGAGCGAGGATGTCGAGCGCGTGCGCGCCATGCGCCGGAAGCTCGGCGACGGCTTTCCGCTGATGGCCGACGCCAACATGGGCTGGTCGGTCGACCAGGCGGTGGCGGCGGCGCGGGCGTTGGCCGAGTTCAACCTGGTCTGGCTCGAGGAGCCGACGATCCCCGACGATGTTGCCGGCCACGCGCGCATCGTGGCCCAGGGCGGCGTGCCGATCGCCACCGGCGAGAACCTGCATACGCTCTACGAGTTCCAACAGATGATCCGTGCCGGCGGCGTCACGTACCCCGAGCCCGATGTCAGCAACTGCGGTGGCGTCACGGTGTTCATGAAGGTGTGCCGGCTGGCCGAAGCCTTCAACCTGCCGGTCACATCGCATGGCGTGCACGACCTCACAGTTCATCTGCTGGCCGCGGCGCCGAACCGTTCGTACCTTGAAGTGCACGGCTTCGGGTTGGATCGCTACATGGCCGAGCCGATGCGCATGGTGGAGGGCAACGCCGTCGCTCCGGAACGTCCAGGCCATGGCGTCAGTTTGCTGTGGGATAAGCTGAAGCCGCTGGCACTGTAGATCGCCATGCCAACGTTCCGCTCAAGCTGCCGCAGTTAGGTCACAGGAGCCGTTTCGAGGTTGCGGCGTTGCGCTGGCATGCTCCCTCCCCAAAGCCTCGCAGCCGGGATCCGGGACGCCATCGACCGGGCTGCAAGCGGCAACGTATTGCGTCCCGCTGTACTCGCCATCCTGCTGCTCGCAGGCCCCACTCTTGCCCTTGCCCATGGCGACTGGGACTGGATCCGGCAGGGTGACTTTCGCGACTCACTCGGCAAGCCGTGCTGTGGTCCCAACGACTGCCGCATGGTCCCGGACAGCGAGGTCGAGGAACTGAAGAATGGCGACTTCAAGCTTCGATCGACCGGGGAGAACATCCCGCGGTCGCAAACACGTCCGTCGCCGGATGCGCACTACTGGCGCTGCCACTACTACGTCAACGGCAAGTCGTTTACCCGCACACGGTGCTTCTGGCACCCGGTGAAGGATAGTTGAGATTCGTCCTGAGCGAAGCGAAGGACCCTGCGGTCGTTCGCTCAGTCGTCATCCCGAGCGCAGCGAGGGATCTCCCGCGAAAGGAGACTCCCTGTCCAGGAGATCCCTCGCTACGCTCGGGATGACAGTGTGGCCGCTCAGGGCGGACCCGGTCAGCCGTAGACGAAGGCGCGGTCGTCGAGGTCGATGGCGGGGAAGATGTCCTTCTCGCCCCAGTAGTCCTGGGTGTGCTGCCATTCCGGCTTGTCGCCGCGCTTGGGCAGCAGGTGCATGCCGCGCAGGATGTAACCGGGATTGAAGTTCTCGGTGTCGATCCACGGCAGCAGCTTCATGTCGCTGTCCTCGGGTCGCAGCGCCACCTCGACCCGGCGCGCGCCCTTGGCCTTCATGTGCGCCAGCAGGCGGCACACGAAGTCGCTCACCAGATCGGACCGCAATGTCCAGCTGGCGCGGAAATAGCCGAACACCCAGGCCATGTTGGGCACGCCGGTGAACATCATGCCGCGATAGGTCACCGAGTCGGAGAACACCAGCTTCTTGCCGTCGATGGCGAAGTCGATGTCGCCCAGCACGTTGAGGTGGAAGCCGGTCGCGGTGACGATGATGTCGGCCTCGAGCTCCTGTCCGGATTTCAACAGGATGCCCTTTTCCGTGAAACGCTCGATCTCGTCGGTGACCACCGACGCCTTGCCCGATCGCACGCTCCTGAACAGGTCACCATCGGGGACGTAGGCGATGCGCTGGCGCCACGGCCGGTAGCTGGGCGTGAAGTGCGTGTCGATGTCGTAGTCGGGCCCGAGAAAGGCACGCACGCCAGCCAGCAGCTCCTTCTTCACCACCTCCGGCTCCTCGAAGGACCGGCGCGTGAAGGTGGCCTGGTCGAACAGGATCTTGCGGCGCACGATCTCGTGGATCCACGTCTCATCGACCTGCAGCTCGCGCAGGGTATCGGCCAGCACGTTGGCATTGCGGGCCGGGATGAAATAGGTCGGCGTCCGCTGCAGCATGGTGACATGCGCGCAATCGTTCGCGACCGCCGGTACCAGGGTCGCGGCCGTGGCGCCCGAGCCGATGACGATCATCTTCTTGCCGGTGTAGTCGAGGTCCTTGGGCCACACCTGCGGGTGCACGATGCGGCCCTTGAACGACGCCATGCCGGGCCACTCCGGCGTATAGCCGTCCTCGTGCCGGTAGTAGCCCTGGCACATCCACAGGAAGTTCGCACTGATGCGCACGGTTTCGCCGGTGTCGCTGCGTATCGCCTCGAGCGTCCACTGGTTGTCGGCGCTCGACCACGTGGCCGAGCGGATCCGATGACGGTAGCGGATGTGGCGTGCCAAGTCGTTGTCGGCGATCACCTCGTTCATGTAGGTGAGGATCTCGGCCGCCGATGCGATCGGCGCGCTGGTCCACGGCTTGAAGCGGTAGCCGAAGGTATAGAGATCGCTGTCGGAGCGGATGCCGGGGTACTTGTGGGTGATCCAGGTACCGCCGAAGCTCTCCTGCGCCTCAAGGATGACGAAGCGGGTGCCGGGGCTCTGCTGGGTCAGGTGATAGGCGCCGCCGATGCCCGAAATGCCGGCACCCACGATCACGACATCGAAATGCTCGATCGGCTGTTCGCCAGCCGCTACGGCGCGATCAGACTGCGGACGCGGGGTCGTCTGGGTGACTGTGTCAGGCATCGGGTTCCTGCTTCCGTCGTCAGAGTAATCAATGAAAACGTTCAGGCATCAGTTTAGCCATCATCGTGACCTTGTCGAACCCCCAAACGTCGCACTTCTGTCGTGCGGTGCTTCACATCCGACAGGCGGAACCGGGCATTTGTCATCCTGAGCGGAGCGAAGGATCCGTTGAGCCGTCGTCGCGTACGGACCGTGGAACCGACGCACGTGCGCCATCACAAGGCTGGCCACCGCTGCATCCAGGCTTCCGTTGCCTCATAAAGCGCGCCCAGCCGGATCACCGATGCATCGTCGCGGAAGCGGCCCACGATGTGCAGGCCGATCGGCAGGCCGTCGCTGCCGAAGCCGCAGCACAGGCTCATGGCCGGATGACCGGTGATGTTGAACGGCATGGTGTAGGGGAAGAGGTTGCTGCGCAGCTCGCCCACGACCGCGCCGTCGATCGTGATCGGGTCGAACAGGTCCTGGTCGATCGGTAACGCGGTGCGCGTCAGGGTGGGCGTCACGAACCAGTCGCAGGTTTCGAACCAGCCCTGGATGCGCCGGAAGATCTCGCCGCGCGTGAACATCGCCTTCTGATAGTCGGCGGCACTCCAGTCGGCGGCCATCTGCACCTGGCGTACCAGGGAGGGCGTCATCTGGTTGCCGCTCTTGGCGATCATGTCGCTGAAGCGGGCGCGCCATGTGCCATGGTTGATCACACGCCACACCGGCTCCATGGCCGGCAGCGGGTCGGTCAGCTCGACCAGGTCGGCACCCAGCGCCCGCAGCCGCTGCAATGCCGCCTCGAACGCGGCCCGCACATCGCTGGCGACGACCGTATTACCCAAGGTCAGGGACCACAGGATGCGCTTGCCCTTGAGGTCGCCTTGTGGGTTTGCCGCCGCGACATAGTCCTGGACCGGCACGCCGATCGACCAGGGATCGCTGGGATGCGCTCCTGCCATGGCCTGCATCTGCAGCGCGGTGTCCATGACCGTGCGCGACAGCGGCGTGACGTACGTGTAGTTGCCGAAAGCGTCCTGCACCTGGCTGTGCGGGATCGTGCCCAGCGTCGGCTTGAGGCCGACCAAGCCGTTGCAGGCCGCCGGGATGCGGGTCGAGCCGCCACCGTCGGTGGCGATGCCGACCGGTCCCAGGCCGGCGGCCACCGCCGCGGCGGCACCGCCGCTCGATCCGCCGCAGGTACGCGTGGCGTCCCAGGCATTGCACGAGCGGCCGAACAGCGGCGCGTCGGTCAGTGCCTTGTGACCGAACTCCGGCGTCGTGGTCTTGCCGATCAGGATGCCGCCGGCCGCCTTCATCCGCGCCGCGGCCACCGCATCGTCGGCGGGCACGTTGTCCTTGTAGAGCAGGGAACCGAACGTCGTGCGCACACCCGCGGTGTTGACCAGATCCTTCACGCCGTACGGCACGCCGTGCAGCAGGCCCAGCGCCTCGCCCTTCATGACGGCGTCCTCGGCGTGCCGTGCGTTCGCCAGCGCCTGGTCATGGCAGATCGTGATGAAGGCGTTGAGGCGCGGCTGCAGATGCTCGGCCCGCGCGAGAAGGGCCTTGGTCACCTCGACCGGCGAGACCGCCTTGGCGGCGATCTGGCGGCGCAACGTGTCGGCGGACAGCTGCCAGAGCTCCGTCATCGCGGTTCTGCTCCTCGTGCGTGGAGAAAATGGGTGATCTGAAGGAACTGATCGAGGCCGATGGATTGCGCCAGCCGCACCGATGGTACGTTCTCCTCGTGCACCTGGTAGCGGGGGACGAGGTGTCGGCGTTCAAGCTCGGCCAGCGCCGTGCGCACCACGCGCGCGGCCAGGCCCTGGCCGCGGTGCTCCGGCGGCGTGAAGACGCCGCCGACCTCCCAGACGCGCCGGTAGTTTTCAAAGGCGAAGCACACCGCCAACGGTTGATCGTCCCGCCCGATCACGCAGGTAAAGGCGCGCCCGGATTGCAGCAGCGGCTCGAGCCAGGCGCGGTCATGGTCCTGCGAAGCGAAGAACGCGTACATCGCGGCGCTCGGCGTGACGGTCAGGCGCACGCCATCGTCGTGGGCAAAGCGAGATGACCGCGCCGTAAAGGACAGCACGCTGGTGGTGCGCTCCAGCGCGTACCGCGCGGCCACCACGTCGCGGTCGCCGTCGCTCGACAGCTTGAAGATGACGCCGACGTCCGGCGGGACCGCGTCGAGCAGATCCCGAGTGAGGTCAGGGTGGTCGCTCGAGATCAGAGCCGCATAGGTGGCCGCCGGATAGGTTCGGCTGTCATAGGCGCTCGCCGCGACCTCCAGCAGAACGAGCGTGCCGCTGCCCGAGTCGGTGGCGACGTGATGCACCTGCGTGTGATCAGGGAACGCCTCGAGGTGCTTCAGCAGCACGATGTTGCGCAGCGGCTCACGCTCGAGCAAATCGATCACCGCCGGCGCGGCCAACCGGGTCACAGCAGGCCACGCGCGGCGAGGTTCTGCATCAGGGCGCCGGCGCCGAACGTCCATGGCGGGATGGCGTCACAGCGATTGACGCGGTTCACCAGGGCGCCGAGCTTGGGCGAGCGGATGGCGACGTGATCGCCCAGCACATGGGTGAAGCCTGCGCCGCCGGGCGCACGGGCCTGGGTCGGGGCGAACAGTGTGCCGGTATAGAGCACCATGCCGTCAGGATACTGGTGGTGCTGGCCCATGGCCTGGCTCACCAGCTCGGTCGGATCGCGGCTGATCTGGCCGAGGTCGCTGCGCCCCTTGAGGTGGAACTGATCCGGTCCCATCACGTCGAGCGCCACTTCCGCCCGCCGCACGTCGTCGAGGGAGAACGTCGCATCGAACAGCCGGATGAAGGGGCCGACGGCGGAGGAGGCGTTGTTGTCCTTGGCCTTGCCCAGCAGCAAGGCTGAGCGGCCCTCCATGTCGCGCAGGTTCACGTCGTTGCCCAGGGTTGCGCCTACGATCTCGCCCTGCGCGTTCACGACCAGCACGACTTCCGGTTCGGGGTTGGTCCAGTCGGAGTCGGCGCGGATGCCAACATCGACGCCGTAGCCGACCGAGGCCATCGGCGGCGCCTTGGTGAAGATCTCGGCATGCGGGCCGATGCCGACCTCCAGGTAAGGCGACCACAGGCCTTTCTTGATCAGCGCCTGTTTGAGCTGCTCGGCCTGCGGCGAGCCCGGCTTGACGCGCGCGATGTCGGCGCCGACGGCGGCGCTCAGTTCCTGGCGGACGCCCTCGGCGCGCGACGGGTCACCCTTGGCCTGCTCCTCGATCAGGCGCTCCAGCAGGCTGACCGCGAAGGTCACGCCGGCGGCCTTGACGGCCTGCAGGTCGATCGGGGCCAGCAACCAGGGCTGCGCGTCGTCGCGCTTCTCCGCGATCGTGTTGGCAACCATAGCCTCGATCGTGCCCAGCCTTTCGCCGGCGGCGGCGCGAACCCGCGTCGCCGGGTCGGGCATGTTCAGCAGAGCCGATGATGTCGGTGCGGTGTGCGTGATGTCGAAGACGCCGTCGGCGCGAACCGCAACGACACTGGGCCCACTGGGCTTGCCATCCCGGGCCGGTCGCCAGGCTCGGCCCAGCAGCACGCCGGCCGTGCCGTCGTCAGGCAGGATCGGGAACTGGGCTGCAACGTGTGGGTCCAACATCACCGGCTCTCCTGGTTTGCCCCTGTTCTATCGCATGGTTGCGGGCGAGCACAGGTCCCGAAACCGCATATGCACGATCTCGCGGGCCGCCATCACCGCTCACCCGAAGCTGCAAGGGCAGGCGGGTCGTGCTACCGTTGAATGTCGGTTTAGGCTCGGCATGTCGTCCTTGGGGGATCATCGCATGACCGTCGACTCGACTTGTTATCGCGCCAGCGGCGGGACCTGGAAAAACGGCGTCCCGGGAAATGGAAATCTCGGCAGCAATGCGCGCAATCACGGCGAGCAGAGAGCCTATGCCGCGCAAAACAGGCAAAACAGCACGATGTTTCTGATCGTTCAGAATGCCTATCCGTGCGCCGAGTGCCACCAGCACTTCCGGCAGCGGACGAACGGCACGGGGATGTCGGTCATCATTCGAGTGACCGCCAACCACGGATCCTACGCGACCGACCATCCCGCTGACCAGCGCACCCCGCCCAAGTCCATTTACTACCACAACGGCGCGGCGGTTTACGGGGTCGCGCCGCAGGGCTTTCCGGCCCACCCCAACCCGGCCACTTACGGCTAGTATTCGTATTGCCGAAAGGCAGGTCACAACTGTCTATCGCGTGAAACGGTAGACGGTCCGGCGTGTTCGTGGCATCCAGCCACAACCTCGCGCAGGAGATACCATGGCTCAGGCCCGCATCAAGGGCGTGCTGTCGCCCGTCGTCACGCCGTTCAAGGCCGATCTCAGCCCGGATACCAGGCGCTTCATTGCCCATTGCAAATGGCTGGTGAGCCAGGACTGTGGCCTGGCGGTCTTCGGCACCAACAGCGAAGCCAACTCGATGGCAGCCGAGGAGCGCATGGCGCTGCTCGAGGCCGTGGTCGCTGCCGGCGTTGATCCGGTGCGCATGATGCCGGGCACCGGCGCCTGCTCATTGACCGAGACGGTGAAAGTGACGGCGCACGCGACCAGGCTCGGCGTGTCGGGCGTACTGATGCTGCCGCCGTTCTACTACAAGGGCGTCAGCGACGAGGGCCTGTTCCGGCACTTCTCCGAGGTCGTGCAGCGGGTCGGCGACGCGCGCCTGCGCATCTATCTCTATCACATCCCGCCGGTGGCCCAGGTGCCGATCACGCACACGCTGGTCGAACGGCTGCTGAAGGCTTATCCGCAGCAGATCGCCGGCATGAAGGACAGCTCCGACGACTGGCCGCATACCAAGAGCATGATCGATGCCTTCGCCAAGGACGGCTTCGACGTGTTCTCAGGCAACGAAAAGCCGCTGGTCGAGAACGTGACCCTGGGCGGCGTTGGCTGCATCAGCGCGACGGCCAACATCAATCCCGGTGCCATTGCCGAGACCTACCGCAGCGTGGGCACGCCGCAGGCCGCTGCCCTGCAGAAGAAGATCAACGACGTGCGCGGCGTGATGCAGGGCTACGTCATGATCCCGGCGATGAAATACGTCATCGCCCATTACGGCGCCGATCCGGCGTGGAACAAGGTCCGTCCGCCGCTGGTCGAGGTGAGCGAGGAACAGGGCAGGGAGTCCGTCGCCAAGCTCGAAGCGCTGGGCTTCACCATGCCCGGCCTGCGCCAGGCGATGGCGCAGGCGGCGGAGTAGAACTGTCATCCCGAGCGCAGCGAGGGATCTAAGCCACCCTGAGCCTAGATCCCTCGCTGCGCTCGGGATGACAGCACGTCTGAATTGACGGATGAACCATCCCCCTGTATAGGGCTTCCCATGACCGCACGTCGCCACGACTTCCGTTGGTATTTTACGTCGCTCCCATAGGGCGGCGCGGCTGGTCATGACCACACGATGCCGCCGCTGACCGGCGGCATTTTTCGTTTCGAGAGGGCCTCCGGCCCGCGGCGGACAGGAGCTGCGACAGGAGAGCCCGATGTTGAATCCCGCTGAAAGTACGATCGAAGCCTGGCCGCCGGCCGCGCTCGATATCCGCATCCGCACGGCGACCATGCGCGACTACGACGAGTTGTGTGCGCTGTTCGACGAACTGGATGCGTTGCACCGGGTGGCACGGCCGGAGATGTTCCAGGAATTCGACGGGCCGGCGCGCTCGCGCGAGCATGTGGCCCGCCTGCTGGCCGATCGCGAGTCCACCATCCTGGTGGCTGGTGCGGCCGACGGCCTGGCGGGCCTGGCGGTGCTGCTGTCACGCCCGGCATCGTCCTTCGAGGGTGCCGTGCCTCGGCGCGTGATCGAACTCGACAATCTTGTGGTGCGCGAGACGAGTCGTGGGCGCCGTGTCGGACGACGTCTATTGTCCGCCGCCGTCGAGTGGGCCCGTCAACGTCGCGCCACGCACGTCGAAGTCGCTGTTCACGAATTCAACGCGGATGCCATCCGCTTCTATTCTGCATTTGGTTTCGCCCCGTCCGTCAAACGCATGTTGCTGGCGGTGTAGTGGTCCGGCATCCCTGGGCAGCGTGTGGTAACTCTCGTCTTCCCGTGCTGTGCGCGGGGTGACGGGAACCTTGAAACCGCCGGCGCTATGCCCCAAGTTTTTTGGGTCGCGCCGGTGGGGCGGCTTCCGCGGGGATGGCAGCCATGAGAATCGCGCAGATCGCGCCTTTGTACGAGGCGGTGCCGCCGGTGTTGTATGGCGGCACGGAGCGTACCGTCGCGCATCTGTCGGATGCGTTGGTCGACCTCGGTCACGAGGTGACATTGTTCGCCAGTGCCGAAGCCCGCACAAAGGCCGAACTCGTCGCCATGCGCGACCAGGCCATTCGTCTTGATCCGTCGCCGCTGAAATCCGATCTCGCGGCTCATCTCACATTGCTGCATGAAGTGCGCCGGCTGGAGGACACCTTCGACGTCCTGCACTTTCACACCGACATGCTGCATTTTCCGTTCTTCGAGCATCGTGCCGCCCGCACGCTGACCACCGTGCATGGTCGTCTCGATCTGAAGGATTTGGCGAACGCTTATCGTCGCTGGCACACCTATCCGCTGGTGTCGATTTCGGACAACCAGCGCGCGCCGCTGCGCTTTGCCAACTGGGTCGCCACCATCCATCACGGCCTGCCGATCGACCTTTATCAGCCGTCATCCGACGCGCACGATGGATATCTCGCGTTCCTGGGCCGCATCTCCCCGGAGAAGCGGCCTGATCGCGCCATTGCCATCGCGCGGCGTACCGATCTGCCGCTCAGGATCGCGGCCAAGGTCGATCCCGTTGATCGCGCCTACTACCACGAGACGATCGAGCCCCTGATCGATCAGCCGGGGATCGATTTCATCGGCGAAATCGGCGATGCGCACAAATCGGCCTTCCTGGGCGGCGCGCGGGCGCTGCTGTTTCCCATCGATTGGCCCGAGCCGTTCGGTCTGGTCATGATTGAAGCGATGGCGTGCGGCACGCCGGTCATCGCCTGGGACTGCGGATCTGTGCCCGAGGTGGTCGAGGACGGCGTCACGGGCTTCATCGTGCGCTCCCAGGCCGAAGCGGCGGCTG
>DATEIF010000833.1:0-4517 GCA_035279205.1 Vineibacter sp. | reverse complement strand
GCGTTCGAGCAGGCGCGCTCGGTCGCCGAGGCTAAGAAGTCGATGGTGGCCGTCGCCGAGGCGCAGGTCGAGGTGGCGAAGGAGAACCTCAACAACGCCGTCGTGGTGGCGCCGTTCGCCGGCATCATCGGCGAGCGCTTCGCCAATCAGGGCGAATCGATTCCGGTCGACGGCAAGCTACTGAGCCTGCTCGACACCAGCCGCGTCGAGGTCGCAGCCCAGGTGCCGGCCGCCGACGTGGTGCCGCTACGCATCGGGCAGCCGGCCCTGGTCGTGGTCGAGGGCTTCGGCGAACGCCTGTTCGCGGCCAAGGTCACGCGCATCAGCCCGACCACCCAGCCGGGCTCGCGCTCGGTGCCCGTCTTCGTCGAGATCAGCGAACGCGACGAGGCGTTGCGCGGCGGCCTGTTCGGCACCGGCGAGGTCACGGTGGCCGAAGCCCGCGGCGTGATCGCCATTCCGGCCGGCGGCGTGCGCCAGGACGACGGCGGCGACCACGTGCTGGCGATCCGCGACGGGCGCCTGGTGCGCCAACCGATCACGCAGGGGCGCCGCTGGTCGCGCGGTGACTTCATCGAGGTGAGCGGCGTCGATGCGGGCGAACGCATCATCATCGCCCCCCTGCCCGGCCTCAAACCCGGCCAGGCCGTGACGGTGGCAACGCCGTGAACCTCACCCGCATCGCCGTCAACAACCCGGTGTTCGCCACCATGATGATGGTGGCGTTCATCGTGCTGGGCACTTTTTCCTACCGCCAACTCGGGGTCGAGCAATACCCCAACGTCGACTTTCCGGTGGTGGTGGTCAGCACCCTTTATCCCGGCGCCTCGCCGGAGACGGTCGAGACCGAAGTCTCGCGCAAGATCGAGGAACAGATCAATTCGATCGCCGGGGTCAAGAACCTGACATCGCGCTCCTACGAAGGCCAATCGGTGGTGATCGCCGAGTTCGAGCTTTCGGTAGCATCGGCGTTGGCATTGCAGGATGTGCGCGAGAAGGTTCAACAAGTGCGCGCCACGTTCCGGGACGAGGTCAAGGAACCGCTGGTCCTGCGCTTCAACCCCGACGACATTCCGATCATCTCGGTCGCCATCCGCTCCGACGTGCGCTCCAAGCGCGACCTGACAACGATCGCCGACCGTATCGTGCTGAAGCGGCTGGAGACCGTGCGGGGCGTGGGCAAGGTCACCATCGTCGGCGGCGTGAAGCGCCAGATCAATATCCAGCTCAACCCCGAGCGTCTGCAGGCGCTGCGCATCGGCCTCAACGAGGTGCTGAACGCGGTCCGCACCGAAAACCAGAACTTCCCGGCCGGCAACGTCACCCGGCACAACGACGACAAGGTAATCGAGATCGACGGCCGCGTCGTCGACCCCAAGCGCTTTGCCGACCTGATCGTGGCGCGCCGCGGCAACGCACCGGTCTATCTCGGTCAGGTCGCCGAGATCGTCGACGGCGAGCAGGAACGCGAGAGCGTGGCCCTGCTGAACGGCGCACCGGCCATCGCCATCGACGTCGTGAAATCCCAGGGCACCAATACCATCGAGATCGCCGACGGCGTGCGCCGCACGGTGGCCGAGCTGATGAAGAACGGCCTGCCGTCCGACGTGCGCCTGGATATCGTGGTCGACACTTCGCGCGGCATCCGTAACTCGGTCGACAATGTGCAACGCACTTTGATCGAGGGCGGCCTGCTGACCATCGCCATCGTCTTCCTGTTCCTGCATTCGTGGCGCAGCACGATCATCACCGGCCTGGCATTGCCGGTGTCGGTGCTCGGTGCCTTCATCGTGCTGGCACTGTTCGGTTTCACGCTGAACATCATGACGCTGATGGCCCTGAGCCTGGTCATCGGCATCCTGATCGATGACGCCATCGTCGTGCGCGAGAACATCACGCGGCATCTGGCGATGGGCAAGTCGCACCACCAGGCAGCGCTCGACGGCACCAACGAGATCGGCCTGGCGGTGCTGGCCACCACGTTCACCATCGTTGCCGTGTTCCTGCCTGTCGCCTTCATGGGCGGCATTATCGGCCGGTTCTTCTTCCAGTTCGGCGTGATGGTGTCGGCCGCGGTGCTGATCTCGCTGTTCGTCTCCTTCACGCTCGATCCCATGCTGTCGAGCGTTTGGTACGACCCGCAGGCCCACGGTGCCGGCGGCCGCTTCGCGCGGGCGCTGGAGGCGGTGCAGCGCTGGCTCGCCAGGGGCTATCGACACCTGCTGAGCTGGGCCTTGAACTGGCGCAAGACGACCCTGGCGGTGGCGCTGGTCGCCTTTGTCGGCAGCTTCGGCTTGATTCCCCTGATCGGGGTGGAGTTCGTGCCGGAAGCCGACCTGGGCGAGCAGATCATCTCCATCGAGACGCCGACCGGCTCGTCGCTGGAGTATACCGCAGCCAAGCTGCGCCAGGTCGACGCCGCCGTGCGCAGCTTCCCGGAGATTGCCTACACTTACGGTTCGGTGAACACCGGCTATGTGGTCGGCAAGAATCAGGCCAGCCTCTACGTGCGGTACAAGGATCTGTCGCAGCGCAAACGCTCGCCCGCGCAAGTGTCGCAGCCCATCCGCGAGCGGCTCGCCGCGATTCCCGGCATCATTTATTCGGTGACCGCGTCCAGCGGACCCGGCGGTGCGCAGAAGCTGATCCAGGTGTCGTTGCAGGGCCCTGATATGATGACGCTGGATCGCCTGTCGCGCCAGGTCATGGACATGCTGGCGAAGATCCCCGGGACGGTCGACATCGACCGCAACCTCAAGGCGGCCCGGCCGATCCTCAGCGTCAAGGTCAAGCGCGACGTGGCCTCCGACCTCGGTGTCAACTCGGCGCTGGTGGCGGACACCGTGCGCCCGCTGTTCGCCGGCGACGAAACAAGCCTGTGGAAAGCACCCGACGGCGAGAACTACACCGTGATGGTCCGCCTGCCGCTGGTCGATCGGGCCGGGCGCGAAGATCTCGATCGCATCTGGCTCGCAACGGGCGCCGACTCCAACGGTGCGCCGCGCATGGTGCAGCTCAGCCAGATCGCGGCGATCACCACGTCGGTGGGCGCCTCGCAGATCAACCGGCGTGACCTGCAACGCGAGGTGCAGATCACGGCCAACGTCGCCGGCCGCGCCGGCGGCGAGGTCAGCCGCGACCTGCAGCAGGCCATCAGCCAGATCAAGCTGCCGCCGGGCTACCGTTTCGTGTTCACCGGTTCGACGCGCGACATGCAGGAGAGCGCCGCCTATGCCGGCCAGGCGCTGCTGATGGCGGTGATCCTGATCTACCTGATCCTGGCGTCGCAGTTCGGCAGCTTCCTGCAGCCGATGGCCATCATGCTGTCGCTGCCGCTGTCGCTGATCGGCGTGTTCCTGGGGCTGTTGATCGCCGGCACGACGCTGAACCTTTTCAGCGCCATCGGCTTCATCATGCTGATGGGCCTGGTGACCAAGAACGCCATCCTGCTGGTCGACTTCGCCAACCAGGCCCGCACCCGGGGCGTTCCCATCCGCGACGCCCTGCTGGAAGCCGGCACGATCCGCCTGCGGCCCATCCTGATGACCACCCTGGCGATGATCTTCGGCATGATCCCGCTGGCGCTGGGCCTGGGTGAAGGCGGCTCGCAGCGCGCACCGATGGCGCACGCGGTGATCGGTGGCCTGATCAGCTCCACCCTGCTCACCCTGATCGTGGTGCCGGTGTCGCTGATCTATATCGATCGGGTCGCCGCCTGGGGGAAGCGCCGCTTCAGCCGCTCGGCTGACGAGCAGGCCGGCCAGCATGGCGGCCACGCCAGGCCGGCGGAGTAACCCGCTTCCCTCAAAGGAAGGTGCTGGTACGCCTTGACAAGCGGGCGTTCATGACTATTTTCCCCCGTCTTTGACGGAATTCGCCCCGCCGGGGCCAGGAACGCATCATGGCCAAGCCAACCTCGATCCTCGTGAAGATGGTGTCCACCGCCGACACGGGCTTTTTCTACGTCGCGAAGAAAAATCCGCGCACCAAGACCGAGAAACTCGAACTGAAGAAGTACGATCCGCGCGCGCGCAAGCACGTGCTGTTCAAGGAATCCAAGATCAAGTAGCGCCCAAGCTACGGAGCGCTCAAAAGGCCGCCCTTCGGGCGGCCTTTTTGCTTGGGGCGTACGCCTTCGCCCGGTGCCAAATTTGCAGCGCTCTCGTGGGAAGCGATCACAGTTTCCGAGCGTGGTCGGAACGAACCCTCTCCATAGGGCGCAGGTCCTTTGACGATCTTCCAGCGCCAACCTCATCCTGAGGAGGCCGCGCAGCGGCCGTCTCGAAGGATGGGTTACGGATCTGGTCCTGCAATGAGCCTGTTTGCGGCGCCTGCGTGTAGCCCACCCTTCGAGACGCTGCCCTGTGGGCCGCGCCTCAGGGTGAGGTGAATGCGTAAGTTAGCGCCGATGAGTGGCGCGCTCCCAGCGAAGACGAGCCAGCGGGGATCACCACGTCTTCCATCATCGTCCGTGATCATGACAACACCTGATGAGCGAGCGACGTTCCGCCGCGTGG
>DATEIF010000832.1:0-10060 GCA_035279205.1 Vineibacter sp. | reverse complement strand
ACGCCGTATCGTGCTGCCACAGATAAAGAGAGGAATAGCTGCCGGCGATGCTCCCCAGGCGGCCCTTCTCGCGCAGTAGGAAAGCCTTGAAGTACAGCGCGGGCACGGCATCCCACAGCGGCCCGCGCTGGCGCGCCCGTGTCCGGATCAGCCCGACATCGTAGTCGGCCGGCAGGCGGTGGCCGTAGTGCGCAATGATCATCCGCAAGCTCCGTGCGTGTCGCGACGGAACCTAGTCCCGGCTTGATCATGGAAAAACCGTATGAAAGAGTATTTCTATGATTTCGATCTGAAATGGATGGCATGCCGTGAAAGCCCTCGACCTCGAGGCCGTGCAGGCATTCGTGCTGGTCGCCGACCTGAAGAGCTTCACGCGCGCGGCGGAGGCGCTGGACACCACGCAGTCGGCGGTAAGCCTGAAGATCAAGCGCCTGGAGGACGGTCTGGGGCGGCGCCTGTTCGAGCGCACGCCGCGGCTGGTGCGCCTATCGGCCGACGGCGCCGCCTTCCTCGGTGCCGCGCGCGCGTTGGTGGCGGCGCATCAGACCGCGGTCGGCGCTTTTGCCGGCGAGCAGCGACGGCTGGTCGTCGGCATCAGCCATCACATCATTGGTGCCGAGCTGCCGCGGCTGCTGCGGCGCGTGGGCGACTCCGAGCCCGGCCTGGTGATGGAGCTGCGCGTGTCGATGTCGCGCGACGTGCTCGCCGATTTCGACCGCGGCCTGCTCGATGCCGCGATCGTCCTGCGCCACGACCATCATCGCCGCGACGGCGACGTGCTGCTGGCGGAGGCGTTCGGCTGGATGGCGGCACCGGATTTCGCGCACCGCCCCGGCGAGCCGCTGCGATTGGCGACGCAGGCCGAACCGTGCAGCGTGCGCAGCATGGCGATCGAGGCGCTCGACGGCGCCGGCATTGCGTGGACGGAGGTCTTTGTCGGCGGCGGCGTCACCACGATCGGCGCCGCCATCTCGGCCGGGCTCGCCGTGGCGGCGCTGGGCCGCCGCGTTGCTCCGGCGGGCACGATCGATGTCGGCCCGCAGCTGGGATTGCCGCCGCTGCCATCGCGCGACGTGGTGCTCTATGCCAACGTCACCGACCGCCTGGCACGCCAGGCCTTGCGCACCTTGTCCGCCGCAATCCGCGCGACCGAACCGGCCGTTACGACGGAGATGCCGCGCGCCAAGACCACGCGGCGTGCAAAGCTGCGGATGCGTTGATCGATGCAAGGAGCCCTGGGAGCGAGGGCGTCTCGCCCGCTCATATCGTGGCGCTGCGCGCCAATGCGGGCCGGAGGCCCGCGCTCCCAGCTAACGATAGCTGTCGAGATCGGCGTCGCGGCCGGTCTCGCGGATCTCCTCGATGTAGCGCCAGATGTCGGGGCGCGAACCATCGAGGTCGCAGAAGCCGTATTCCGACGCGAGCTGGCCCGAGTTGACGGATTTCTGGTTCCATCGGGCGCGTTCGGGATCAGCCGCGATCGCCGCTATGGCACGCCCGACATAGCGTGGCGATTCGGAGAGAGCGAAATCGGCCGGCGCGGCTTTTCCCGGGGCATCACGCCAGTTCGCCTCGCTGACGCCGAAGTTGTCGAGCATCATTTCCGAGCGCAGCCAGCCCGGCGAAATCGCGACCGCGGTGGCGCCATGGGGCGCCAGTTCATGCCCCTGGGAGAACGCCAGGCGATTCACGGCAACCTTCGCCAGGTCATAGAACACCGAGATCCGATAGCGCGAGGCGTTGTAGTCGGTCGTGCCGTCCGTCACTTCCACCAGCAGGCCACCCGGCTTGTCGATCAGCAGCGGCAGAAGATGGTGCGACGTGACGAGGTGCGTCTCGATGCCGAGCCGCAGGATCCGAAGTCCGTCATCGAGCCTGAGCTTCCAGATCGGGGTGTTCCACTGGGGCGGGCCACCTTTGAGCTTCTCGGCGCCCCAAATGTCGTTGACGAGCACATCGATGTGGCCGTGATCGTTGCGGATCCTCTGGGCCAGACGCTCGACCTGGTCGGCCTCGAGATGATCGACGGCCACCGCAATGCCGGTGCCACCGAGCCGCGTGACGAGCTCGGCGGTCTCCTCGATCGTTTCAGGACGGTCGTATTCGGATCGTGCCTGGCGCGTCGCTCGGCCGGTGCAGATCACCGTGGCACCAGCCTCGCCCAAGGCAGCGGCGATGCCGCGCCCCGCGCCGCGGGTGGCGCCCGCCACGACCGCCACGCGCCCGCGCAGCGCCTCCGGATCCGGCGACCATGCCATGGCTGCAGCCTCCTTGCTGACGTCCGAACGGGATTGAGCCGTCGAGGTTGCCGGACGGCAAGAGCGGATCACGCCGGCGACGTCCGCCGCCGTCCATGAAGGAGGATCAAACCGCCGGCTGCGATCAGGGCCGCGCCGATCACGGTGCCGGGACCGGGAACTTCGTGGAAGACGAGGTAGCCGATGGCGGCGGCGCCGATGAGCTCGACATATACCAGCGGCGCCAGTGTCGAGGCGTCGGCCAGGCGGAAGGCGATGATCGACAGGATGTGGCCGACCGCGGAGAAGACGCCCAGACCGAGGAAAAAGAGGAGATCGCTCCAGGCCGGCGTCGTCCACGATGCGACCGCCTGCGGCGTCATCAGCAGAGCGCCGATGACGCATTGGAAAACCAGCGTCTGCAGCGGATCGCTGTCACGGGCCGCCTGACGCGTGGCGATGATGTAGAGCGCAAAAAACAGCCCGGCGCCGAACGCCATCAGAAGCCCCGGCGCGATGGTTGCACCCGGCCGCAGGATGACGAGAGCCCCGACGAATCCCAGGACGAGGCTCAACACCTTGCGCGCGGTCAGGCGCTCCTTGAGGACCGGAACCGCCAGCACGACGGCGATGATGGGGCCGACGAAATAGGCGCTGACCGCGGTCGCCAGCGGTATGCGCGCGATCGCCAGGAAATAGAGCGTCATGGATATGACGAGAAACACCGTCCGCAATGCGTGGGCGACGCGACGCTCGGTCGGCAGGACGCGCACGCCATGGTACGCAACGGCAACGGGCAGCACGATCGTGCAGGCGACGACATAGCGCGCCCAGCTGAGGAACAGCGGCGAGTAGCCTGCGGTCAGGTACTTGGCCAGGCCGTCGACGAGCGGGATGGTCAGCATGGCAACGATCATCAGGATGATGCCGCGCGCCGACTGCGCGGTGCTGGTCGAACCGGTCGATGTCATTGCCAATGTCGCTCGTCTCTCAACGCACCGGGATGCCGCGACGGACCTTGTGATGGTGCATTCCATCGATGGCTCGCGGCGCCCGACATGACAGACCAGGCGCGCCGCGGCAAGATCCCTCGCGGCGTCCGCGATGACACCGGGTGAACGCCATCGACAAATGAATCGTCGTCCTGCAGTGTCGCGGAGCCTGCCACACGCGACCGGTCACCTGATGCTGCGCGAACATCTGCCTCCCTGGACCTGGCTCAGCCCTCTCATGGGCTGGGTGCTGCTTGGTGCGTCTCTCCTCATCGCGCATCCGCTGTTCGTCGTCGTGCTGGGCGCCGGCCTGATCGCCTGCGTGCTGGCGGCGGTGCATCATGCCGAGGTCGTGGCCCACCGCGTGGGCGAGCCCTTCGGCACCTTGGTGCTGGCGCTTGCCGTGACCGTGATCGAGGTGGCGCTGATCGTGTCGATGATGCTGGCCGGCGGCGAGGCCACCGCGGCGCTGGCCCGCGACACGATCTTCGCCGCCGTCATGATCATCCTCAACGGCATGGTCGGCGTGTGTCTTCTCGCCGGCGGGTCGCGGCATGGCGAGCAGGTGTTCGGCCTCTACGGCGTCAACGCGGCGCTGGCGACCCTCGCCACCATGGCGGTGCTGATCCTCGTGCTGCCCAATGCCACGACGACGATCGCGGGGCCGGTCTACTCGACCAGCCAGCTGGCGCTGATCGCCGTCGTGTCGCTGGTGCTGTACGGCGGTTTCGTGCTGATCCAGACGGTGCGCCACCGCGACTACTTCCTGCCCGAAGGCCACGCGGCGCATGACGCCGACGCGCACGCGGCGCCGCCGAGTGCGCGCGTGGCCGCCATCAGCGGCGCCCTGCTGCTGGCCTGCCTCATCGCCGTGGTCCTGCTGGCCAAGGCGCTGGCCCCCACGATCGAGCAGGCGGTCGATTCGGCCGGCGCCCCCAAGGCCGTCGTCGGCATCATCATCGCCACCATCGTGCTGTTGCCCGAGAGCCTGGCGGCGCTGAAGGCGGCGCGTTTCAACCGGCTGCAGACCAGCCTCAACCTGGCGCTGGGCTCGGCGCTGGCATCGATCGGGCTCACCATTCCGGCCGTCGCCCTGGTGGCGCTGGCGACCGGCTGGACGCTGGTGCTGGGGCTCGACCTCAAAGGGATGGTGCTGCTGGTCCTGTCGCTGCTGGTGGCGACGCTGTCGCTGGGCACGGGCCGGACCACCATCCTGCAGGGCATGGTCCACCTGGTGATCTTCGCGGTCTACCTGTTCACCACGATCGTGCCGTGAGCGGATCTGTGTCCGCCAGCCTGGCGGTCGGACCTCAGCCAACGAGCCTACGCCAGGAGACGCGCGGACACGCCTTGTGCTTCCATCAATCTCACAGCCTTCTTGTCGAAAGAGACGAACGTCTCGGCGCCAAGCCAGCTGCCCTCATACGCGATGATGCCATCAGCAAAGTCGCCGCCGGCGTTCAACACAGCCAGTCCGGCTTCCACCGCGGGCCGATTCACGACAACGTTAGTGCTGTTTACCAGACGCCGGATCGCTTCGGCGATTTCAACCGAAGGGATTTTGTAACCTTGCAGCAGCACCCAAACCAATTCGCAGAGTGCTGGTAGCGCCAGCGCGACGGTTTCCGCATTCGCCAAGGTCGTCTGAGCAATCTTGCTTTGCTGCTTGTCATCCTCAGTGATGGCTCGAACGAGCACGTTGGTGTCGGCCGTAATTTTCATCGCTTGCCGGCCCACCCTCGGGCAGCGATCCGATTGATCTGCTCTATCGACAAAGATGGTCCGCGCTCGCGCTTCAGAAAACCGAAGACGTCCGCGATCTTGCCGGTCGCTCGGGCCGCCTTCACCTCGATCCGGCCATCGGGAAGTTTGTCCACGGCAATTTTGTCACCTGGGTGGACGCCCAGGTGCTTCAGCAAATCCTTGCGCAGCGTGACCTGCCCTTTGGCAGTGACAGTGAGCGTGGTCATCGGAATGGCCTAGTTTGGGATTATGTCCAGTAAGGCAAAAACGCCTTACAGTCAAGATACGCGCCGAGGGGCGGCTGGTCAGCCGCGGCAAGCGGCGACGAAGGCGGCGAAGATCTGCTTGTCGCCGGTGCTGATGTGGAACTCCGGGTGCCACTGCACGCCCAGGCAGAAGCGGCGACCGGTGGCCTCGATGCCTTCGATCACACCGTCATCGGCGACGGCGTTCACCACGACACCGGACGGCTCGTCGAGGGCGGCCTGGTGGTGGGCGCTGTTGACCGGCAGGCGGTCGACGCCGACCAGGCGATGCAGCAGGGTGCCGTGCTTCACGACAACCTCGTGGCCGGCCTCGTTGCGCGGGTTGGGTTGCTCGTGCGCCAGTGCGGCAGGCACGGCATCGGGGATGTGCTGGATCAGCTTGCCGCCCAGCACGACATGCAGCAGCTGCTGGCCGCCGCAGATGCCCAGCACCGGCATGTCGCGATCGATCGCTCCGCGCGTGATGGCGAACTCGAATGCCGTGCGCCGGTCCTTGGTCACCACCGTGGTGTGGCGCGCGCCACCATCATAGTAGCTGGGATCGACGTCAAAGGCGCCGCCGGTCACCAGAACGCCATCGACGGTGTCGAGATAATCAGCGGCTTGATCAGGCTCGTGCGGCAGCGCCACCGGCAGGCCGCCGGCTGTCACGACGGCGTCAAAGTAGTTCTGGCGCGCGGCGTACCAGGGAAACTTGGAGTAGCCGCCGGGTCGTTCAGCGTCGAGGGTCACGCCGATCAGGGGTCGCTTCATGCGGCTAAACTACGCGCTCGTACCGCCGATATAAAGGCACTAGGTTCCAGCGAGAGCGCCGGTTACAGCCCGCGCTCCCCGGAAAAACCCTGTTGGCCCCATGGCTCGGCACCCGGCCCCTGCCCTCAAACACCGCGCGCCCACCGACCCGCACGCGATTCGGGAGGAGATTCGCGCCGAGGCCGTGCGGCTGGGCTTCGATGCCGTCGGCTTCGCCGCGGCGCAGGCGCCACCGCAACAACATGAAGCGCTGGCGGCCTATGTGCGCAACGGCTGGCACGGCGACATGGACTGGCTGGCCGAGGATACCGCGCGGCGCTCCGATCCGGTGCGGCTGTGGCCGGCGGCCCGGACGCTGATTGCGCTGGGCATGAACTACGGGCCCTCGCGTGATCCGCTCGCCGTGCTGGCCCAGCGCGATCGCGCCGCGATCTCGGTCTACGCCCACGGCCGCGACTATCATCTGGTGGTGAAATCGCGGCTCAAGGCGCTGGGGCTGTGGATGTGGAACCGCTGGGGCCGCGAGCTGAAGGTCTTCGTCGACACCGCGCCGGTCATGGAGCGGCCGGCGGCGGCGCGCGCCGGCGTCGGCTGGCAGGGCAAGCACACCAACCTGGTGTCCCGCTCGCACGGCTCATGGCTGTTCCTGGGCACGATCCTGACGGCGCTCGACCTGCCGGCCGACGAACCTGAAAGCGACCATTGCGGCACCTGCCAAGCATGCCTCGATATCTGTCCGACCCGTGCCTTCCCGGCACCCGGCCGGCTCGATGCGCGGCGCTGCATCTCGTACCTGACGATCGAGCACGCCGGCCCCATCCCCCGCGAGTTCCGGACCGCGATCGGCAATCGCGTCTATGGCTGCGACGACTGCTTGGCGATCTGTCCGTGGAACAAGTTCGCGCAGACCGCGCGCGAGGCTGCCTTCACGGTGCGTCCGGGGCTGGCGTCGCCGCGCCTGGCCGAGCTGGCGGCGCTCGACGATGCGGGCTTTCGCGCGTTCTTCGCCGGTACCACCATCAAGCGCAGCGGCCGCGATCGTTTCGTGCGCAACGTCGCGATTGCGCTGGGCAATTCGGCGGACGCCGCGTCGTCGCTACCTGCGGTCCTGCGGTTGCTGGATGATGCGAGTCCCCTGGTGCGCGGCGCGGCGGTGTGGGCATTGGCGCAGCTGTCGCCGACGGCATTTGCTGAAGAGCGTGAACGGCGGCTCGCTGCCGAACCCGATGCCGACGTGCGCACCGAGTGGACGATGGCATGAGAGTCCCTGGGAGCGCGGGCCTCTGGCCCGCTCATGATGCGGGCGAGACGCCCGCGCTCCCAGGGCTTACTCCGTGGCGGTGATACCCTGCGGCTTGCCGACGACGACGGCCACCGAGGCATCCAGCTGCAGGACGCGCTGGGCGATGCGCTTGACGTCGGCCGAGGTCACGCGATCGATCAGCTCCTTGCGGCGCGTCATGTGGTCGGGCGGCAGGCCGTCGACCTGTATGGAGAGCAGCAGGCCGGCGATCGAACCGGTCGAATCGAGCGTCAGCGCCAGCGCGCCGTTGAGGTAGGTCTTGGCGTCGGCCAGCTCAGCGTCGGTAATGCCGTCCTTGGCCATCAAGGCCAGCTGCTCGCGGATGATCTTCACCGACTCCGCCACGCGCTCGTTGGCCGTGCCCACCGACGCCGTCAGCAGGCCGGCCTGGCGATAGGTCGACAGCCGGCTGTAGGCGCCGTAGGCCAGCCCACGCTTCTCGCGCACCTCGTTCATCAGCCGGCCGGCGAAGCCACCGCCGCCCAGCACGTGGTTCATGATCGTAGCGGCGTACCAGTCGGGATCGTCGCGCTTGAGGCTGGGCAGTGCGATCAGGGCGACGCTCTGGGGCACGTCGCGCTCCACCAGCAAGGTGCGGCCACCGGGGCGGTTGGCCTCCGGCGTCCATGTCGGCACGTCGGCCGGCCCGGTCGTCGCCGGCAACGCGCCGAAGGCGCGGTCGACCAGCGCCACGATCTCGGCTTCCGTGACATCGCCCACCACCGCCAGGCGCAGGCGGTCGCGCGCGAACTGACGCTTCACCTGCAGGCGCAGGTCATCGACCGTGATGGCCTCGATGCCGGCGATGGTGCCGTCGGGCGGCCGGCCGTAGGGATGATCGCCGAACACCGCCCGCAGCAGGGTGCGGTTGGCCACCGAATTCGGCGACTGCTCGGCCTGCTTCAGGCCGCTCACGAACTGGCGCTGCAGGCGCTGGATGGAATCGGCGTCGAGCCGCGGCTCCGTCAGCGCCAGGCGCAGCAGGTCGATCGACTGCTCGCGGTACTCGCGCAGCATGCGCACCGTGCCGCCGAAGCGATCGACCGACACGCCGAAGCTGAGCCGCGCGGCGATGTCTTCCTGCCGGCCCTTGAAGGCGGCAGCGTCATAGGGGCCCGCCCCCTGGTCCAGCAATGACGCCGCGAGCTGCGCCAGTCCTTCCTTGCCGGCGGGGTCCTGCGCCGAGCCGCCCTCGAAGGAGAAGCTGATGGAGATGACCGGCGCGGTGCGATCCTCGACCAGCCACAGCTTGATGCCGGCCGGCGTGGTGAGCGTCTTGATGTCGATGGCGAAGGCCGGCAGCGCGACGACAACCGACGCCACCATCGCAACAATGCCGCCCACGATGAAGCGGCGCCTTTTCGGACCGCGGGCGTCCACGCCCGCACTCGCTCGCAGCGAAGCGAAGAGCGAACGACCGTCGGCGCTTCCGCGCCGATGCGCGCGTGGACGCGCGCGGTCCCAAAAGAGAAAATGCATCAGCCGTTCTCCGGCAGCAGCAGCGCGGTCACACTGCGCGATTCGTCGAGCACCGCGCGTGCCGCTTCCATGATCTGGCCCGAGGTGACGGCGACGATGCGCTTGGGCCACTCATCGACGTCGGCCATCGTGCCGCCCGTCGTCAGCGTCGATCCGTACATCCGGGGGCCGCTCGCCAGCGAATCGCGGGCATAGATGGCGCCGGCCAGCAGCCGGCGCTTAGCGCGATCGATCTCGTCGTCGGCGATGCCATCGCGCAGCAGCAGGGCGACCTGCTGCATGGCCGCCGCCGCTGCATCGGCCATCGTGCGCTGCGGCGCCGGCGTCACGCCGATGCCGAAGCTGGTCAGGCCCAGCGCCTGGGGCGAATAGCCGGTGCTGGCGTCCAGCGCGATCTTGCTGTCCAGCACCAGGGTGCGATAGAGCCGCCCGGTCTGGCCGCCGCCCAGCGCCTGCGACAGCACCTGCAGCGCGTAGGCATGGCGCGTCTCGCCCAGGCGATAGCTCGGCGCGACATAGTCGCGCGACCATTCCGCCTGCGCGACACGGCGGTCGCGGCGCTCGACCGTGCGCGGCAAGCCGGCGCCGATCGCAGTGCTGCGCGTGCGCGGCGGTATGGTCTTGCGCGGCGCCGACGCGAAATACTTCTCCGCCAGCGCCCGCACGGCGTCGGCCGTGGTGTCGCCGGCGATGATGAGGGTGGCGTTGTTGGGTGCGTAGTGGCGATCGTAGAAGGCGCGCGCATCGCCGACGCCCAGCCCGCGGATCTCCTGCGGAAAGCCGATCACCGGAATGCCGTAGCCCTGCCGGCCATACAGCGCCTCGCGCGTGACCTCATCGAGCAGCGCCGCGGGCCGGCTCTCGACCACCTGGCGCCGTTCCTCCAGAACCACATCGCGCTCGGGCAGCAGTTCCTGCTCGGCCACGATCAGGTTGCTCATGCGATCGGCTTCCATGCGCATGATCATGTCGAGCTGATCGGCCGCGACGGTCTGGTGATACGCCGTGTAGTCGTAGCTGGTGAACGCGTTATCGCGCCCACCGGACCGGGCGATGATCTTGGAGAACTCACCCGGCGGCACGCTGGGCGTGCCCTTGAACATCAGGTGCTCGAGGAAGTGCGCGATGCCCGACTGGCCCTCGGGCTCATCGGCGCCGCCGAGCTCGATCGGCCCGCCTTCTTCACCCTGGGGAATGGCATGCAGGTGGTGGTGATCGAGGATCACCGCGCGCCGGCCGTCACCCATATGGTCTGGTACAAGGTCGGTGCCGCCGACGAGCCGCCGG
>DATEIF010000831.1:0-6153 GCA_035279205.1 Vineibacter sp. | reverse complement strand
TGAAGGTACTGTGCCCCGGCCCGGTGGCGACGGACATCATTGCCCGTACCCGGAGCCTGCAGCCGAGCGTGGCCAAGTCGATGAGCGCCGAGCAGCGGGAACGGGCGATCGCGCGCAGCGCTTTCATGACGAAACTGCTGGCCGACGGCGTCCCGCCGGACGCGGTCGGCGCCATGGTGCTCGACGCCGTCCAGCGCGACCGGCTCTATGTGCTGACCGACCGCAGCATGGAGCCGTGGATCAACCAGCGCACGGCGGCGCTGCTGGACGGCATGCCCGCGGCGTGAGGAGCCCCGGCGTCAGTTCACGTCGAGCTTCAGCCCTTCCTTGTCGATCACGCCGCGCCAGCGCGCGATCTGCTGCTGCACGAAGTCGTTGAACTGCGCCGGCGTTCCGTAGGCGGGGAAACCAGCCATGGTCTTGAACCGCTCCTTGGTGGCGTCCTGATCGAGGAAGTTCTTGATCTCGCCGTTCAGCGCATCGACGACGTCCTTGGGCGTTCCCGCCGGCAGAAACACGCCGAACCAGGTCGAGACGTCGAAGTCCTTCAGTTCGGGCATCGTCTCGCGGATCGGTGGCAGATCCGGCACCATCGGGTTGCGCTGCGCCGAGGTCAGGCCGAGCGCGTTGAGCTTGCCGGCGCGCACGAACTCGATCGCCGTCGTGAGGTTGTCAAAAAAGTACTGCGTGACGCCGGCCACGAGGTCGTTGAGCGCCGGCGCCGCACCGCGATAGGGCACGTGGGTCGCCTTGGCGCCGACGAGCTGGAGGAACAGCGCCCCTGATAGATGCGGCGACTGCCCGGTGCCCGACGAGGCATAAGACGCCTCGCCATTGCGGCCGCGCAGCCATGTCACGAACTCCGGCACCGTTTTGGCCGGCACGGCGGGATGCACCACCAGGACGTTCGGCGCCGTGATCACGTTGGATACCGGGATCAGGCTTTCCGGTTTGTAGGGCAGGTTCCGGTAGAGGGAATAGGCGATCGACTGCGGTCCAATGTTGCCCATCAGCATGGTGAGACCATCAGGAGCGGCCCGCACGACTTCGGTCGAGCCCACCACGCCGCCGGCGCCCGACTTGTTGTCGACCACCACCGACTGGCCCCAGCGCTGCTGCAGATGGCTGGCGAGCAAGCGCGCGACGATGTCGGTGGTGCCGCCGGGCGCCGCCGGCACCACGACACGCACCCCCTGCTTGGGGCGCCAGGCATCGGCGCGCGCGATGGAGGGCGCGGCCAGCGGCAGGACCGCAGCGCCGGCCACGACGGCACGGCGGGACAGACGGAACGGATGATTCATGGACGTCGCCTCCGGAAGGGTTTTTTGGACGGGCGCGGGCTGTCGGCGCCGACGACCGGTTCTCGCACGGTCGCGCAGGTGATGAAAGCGAACCGGTTCTCGCAATGTGGAATTCGCGTGATTCGGCGCAATTGGGCTGGCGCCGGGCACGCCTCTCCCGTACATAGATTGGCGCTGGTGGTGCCTCTCAATTACAATAAATTGTGCGAAATCATCGCCAGTGAACGCAACCCGTTGATACGGAGGCTCGCCCATGCGGCGCGCTATCAAAGGCGGGGTGGCAGCCCTCTTCGTTGCCCTGCTTGCTATGCCGGCGATGGCCCAGTTCAAGCCCATAAAGCCTGAGCAGAACCCGCCGATGGACTCCAAGGAAAGCTACATCGCCTGGATGAAGGCCAACCGCGGCGAGAGCGAAAAGTGGCTCAATGCGCGGTGGGATCGTTTCGTGCACGTCGTCCGCAACAAGGACCTGTGGACGGACAAGACCAAGCGCGCTTTTCTGCTGACCCCGCGCGAGGTGTTCGCGGCCGGCAATCCGGCTGTCGCCCAGCGTGGCTATGAGCATGCCTTCCTCGACATGGGCTTCGGCGTCACCATGTCCGGCCCGCACCTGCAGAGCCGCATGACCGAGGTGATCGACGTCAAGCGCGGCGACAAGGTGCTGGAGATCGGCACCGGCTCGGGCACCCAGTCGGCCTATCTCTCGGAGCTGACCGACAAGGTCTACACCATCGAGATCATCGCGCCGCTGGCCGCCCGCACCCGCGGCATCTACGACAAGGCGATCGCCGCCGGCTACGACGAGTTCAAGGCCATCAACACCAAGCAGGCCGACGGCTACTACGGCTGGCAGGAGGCTGCGCCCTTCGACAAGATCATCGTCACCACCGGCATCGATCACATCCCGCCGCCGCTGCTGCAGCAGCTCAAGCCCGGCGGCATCATGGTGATCCCGGTCGGCCCGCCGGGTGCTCAGCGCGTGCTGAAGGTGATCAAGCAGGTCGCGTCCGACGGTGCCGTGTCGGTCACCCGCGAAGACATCTACGGCGGCAAGATCGTGCCCTTCGTGCCGTTCACCAAGCTGGTCGACGGCGAGATCAAGGGCACGCACAACAAGTAAGGCCGAACCGGTCGAGAAAGGCCCCCGCGCTCACCACCGCGGGGGCCTTTGTCTTTCCACATTCCCGCCATAGACTTCATTTTTGCGGGGGCGACCCCGCCACTGAAAAACGGATCCCCCTCGCATGGCACTCAAGGCCGCCGCCGGCGCATTGCCGGACGTCGACTTCGACAACAGCCCGACGCTCACCTTCTATCTCTCGGTGGCGTTGATCGCCGGCGCCGTGATCGCCCTGCAAATCGGCATCATGCGCATCTTCTCGGTCGGCAGCTGGGCGCATTTCGGCTCGCTGGTGGTGAGCCTGGCGATGTTCGGCTTCGGCCTGACCAGCGCCATCATGTGCGTCGGCAAGTCGTGGTTCGAGAGGCACTGGCGCGGCACCGTGAAAGCCGCCCTGCTGCTGTTCGGCCCGGTGATGGTGGCCTCGAACCTGGTCGCGCAGCAGGTGCCGTTCAACGCCATCTTCCTGGTGTCCGACCCGATGCAGAAGTGGCGGCTGTTCGCCAACTTCATGCTCTATTTCCTGCCCTTCCTGTGCGGCGCGTTCTATCTCGGCGTGGTGTTCCTGAAGGCGCAGAAGACCTTCAACCGCGTCTACTTCGCCGACCTCGCCGGCTCGGGCGCCTGCGGCCTGCTGTTCCTGCTGGCAATGTACGTCTTCAAGCCCGATGACCTGATCGTGGCGCCGCTGCTGCTATGGCTGGTCGGCACGCTGCTGTGGTTCATCGCCGTGTCGGATCGCCGCGGCCTGGTGCAGACGATCATCGCCGCCGTCCTGGCGCTGGCCGGGCACTTTGCGCTGCCGCAGGTGCTGCATCTGCCCAAGCTGTCGGTCAGCGACTACAAAGGCGTCTCCTACGTGCGCAAGTTCCCCGACGCCCAGCGGGTCTACGAACGCGCCACGCCGTTCGGCTACATGGAAATCTACGACAGCTCCTACCTGCACTTCGCGCCCGGCCAGTCCGACAACGCCGGCTTCAACCTGCCGGAGATGCCGAGCAAGGCCTATCGCGGCCTGTATATCGACAGCGAAGGCCCCAGCGGCATCATCAAGACACTGCCGGAATCGCAGACCGAGTATTTCCGCTACCTCATGATGTACTACCCGTACGTCGTGAAAAAGAATCCCGAGACCTTCGTCGTGCAGTTCGGCGGCGGATTGTCGACGTCGCTGGCGCTGCGGGCCGGCTCGAGCAGCGTCACGGTTGCCGAAGGCAACCCGATGGTGCTGAACGCCTTCCTCACCGACGCCGAGCTGAAGAAGTTCACCGGCGACATCCTGGGCGACAAGCGGGTCGAGGTCATCGACTACGACGGCCGCCTCTATGCCGCGCGCACCAAGCGCAAGTTCGACGTGATCGACTTGGCGCTGGCCGATTCGGCCGGCCTGGCGCAGCCCGGCGGCTTCGCCATCGTCGAGAAGTTCAGCTACACGCGCGAGGCGATGCGCAACTACATGAGTGCGCTCAAGCCCGATGGCGTGCTGGCCGTGACGTTGTGGAACAAGGAAGAGCCGCCCAAGTCGGTGCTGAAGCTGTACGCGACCATGGTGGCGGCGGCGCGCGACGTCGAGGGCAAGGACGTCGCCAACCGCTTCTTCGTCGCCTCCAGCTACCTGTCGACGGCCACGGTCCTGTTCAAGCGGAACGGCTTCACGGCGGACGAGGTCGAGACGCTGCGCAAGCACACCAGCCGGATGTCGTTCGACGAGATCTACTCGCCGGGCTTCAAGGCCGACCTGTCGCTGCTGGATGCCACGCTGCAGGGCTATCACGACCAGTTCTTCTACGAAGGACCGCCGCCCGACCCGACGGGCCCCGGCGCCGAGGAGAAGGAAGCAAACGATCCGCCGCCGCCCGGCGCGCCCGCCGACGACAAGAAAGAGGGCACCAGTGACGGCGCGCCCAGCCGGCCCAAGGTCCCGGCCGTGGATATCGGCCGCCTGTGGTGGCATTTCCTGATCAACGGCGATGCCCAGCAGATCGCCGACCGCTATGTCTTCGACACGAAGATCCTGACCAACCACCAGCCCTACTTCGCCGCCTATATCAAGGTGAAGGACCTGCTGCGCTTCACCGACCGGCTGGAGCTGGTGCAGGACGAGTGGGGCTACCTGTTGATCTGGGCGACCCTGGCCATTGCCGCCATCGCAGCGCTGGTACTGGTGCTGTTCCCCGTCGTCTTCGGCTGGCGCACCATCTTCAGCCGCTATCCCGGCAAGTTCGGCGCCATGATCTACTTCCTGTGCCTGGGGCTGGGCTACATCGTCACCGAGGTCGGTCTGATCAGCCACTTCATGCTGGCGCTGAGCAACGCCACGGTATCGGCCTCGGTGCTGATCACCGGCATGCTGGTGTTCTCGGGCCTGGGCAGCTTCGTCTCCGAACGCTACCTGGACCGCGCGCGCACCTTCCTGCCCAAGGTGTTCCTGGCGATCGGCGTCATCCTGATCGGCTACGGCTTCCTGCTCGACCCGGTGCTCGATGCGATCGGCACCCTGCCCTACATCGTGCGCATCATCGCGTGCCTGGCGATCATCTTCCCGCCGGCGTTCCTGATGGGCTTCCCGATGCCGACCGGGATGACCATGCTGGGCCGGCTGGGCAAGGACCACATGTTCCTGTGGGCCTGGGGCATCAACGGCTCGTTCTCGGTCCTGGGTGCGGCGCTGGTGCCGGTGGTGTCGACCTCGTTCGGCCTGCCGGCCGTGCTGCTGGTCGGCGGCATCGCCTATCTGGTGGCGATCCCAGCGTTCTTCCGCGTGCTGCTGCCGCTTCCCGGCAAGCCGGCCGCCGCGTAGACAACGATGTCGGGGGGGCCGCGCACGATCCTGGATCGACGCGGCTTCGTGCGCCTGCTCGCCGGCCTGGCATTGCTGCCGGCCGGCGCTTTCGCCAAGCCGCCGCCCAAGTCGTCACCGCGCCCCCGGCCGCCGGCCGCGCCGGCATCCACGCCCAAACAACCACCACCCGCACCACCGGTTCAGCGTCAGGCCATCACACGCATCCTGCCGTTCAAGTCCGCACCATTTCCCTATCGCGGCCTGGCCGAGGACGGGCGCACCCCGTTCTTCAACGTCGCGCAGGGCAATCGGCGCGGCCGCACGACGGCCAACGGCGAGGTGCTGTGGGAGGACACGGTCTACGCCGATGCCGGCGTGCTGCTGCACGTGCCGGCGTCGTTCGATCCCCGCAAGCCGGTGCGGCTGGTCGTGTTCTTCCACGGCCACGGCAGCTCGATCGACCGCGTGGTCTCCGACATGGAGATCGTGCGCCAGATCACCCAGGCCGACATCAATGCCGTCTTGATCGCACCCCAGTTCGCGCGCGAGGCCGCCGACTCCAGCGCCGGCAAATTCTGGCAGCCCGGTGCCTTTGCCCGCTTCCTGGAAGAGGCCACCGTCCGGCTAACGGACGCCGCCGCCGTCAACCGCGCCGAACGACCCGTCGTCGCCGCGGCGCTGCGGTCGGCGCAGGTTGTCCTGGTTGCCTTCAGCGGCGGCTACAAGCCCGCGGCTTTCGTGCTCGACCGCGGCGGCGCGACGGGCCGCATCAACGGCGTGCTGCTGCTGGATGCGCTCTATGACGAGGAGGATCGCTACGCGCGCTGGTTCACCGCGGCGCGCACCCGCGGCTTCCTGGTCAGCCTCTACACCGACTCGACGGCGCCGCGGCAGGCCATCCTGATGGACAAGCTGCGCCAACGCCACATCGCGTTCGCTACGGCCGTGCC
>DATEIF010000830.1:0-17358 GCA_035279205.1 Vineibacter sp. | reverse complement strand
GGCGTGCTGATCAACCGTAAGAGCGGCCGCAACCGCGCCGGCCTGACCGACCTGAGGCATCTGATCGTACAGTCGCCGGAGGTGATCGCGCGCGAGACGTCGGGCGAGGCCGAGGCGGTCAAGGCGCTGCACGCGTTCGCCCACGACGATGTCGATGTTCTGGCCGTTGCCGGCGGCGACGGCACGCTGCAGCATGTCTTCGACTTGCTACTGAACCACCACATCTTCAAGACGCTGCCGCCGCTGGCCGTGCTGCCGGGCGGCACCACAAACATGATCGGCTACGACATCGGCGCGGCACGCAAGCCGGCCAAGGAGCTGAAGGCGCTGCTGGCGCGGGCGCGGGCTGGCCGCCTGGACGAGGCGCGCGTCAAGCGCCGTCTGATCGCCGCGCGCATGCCCGGCAAGGCCGCACCGGCCTACGGCCTGTTCGGCGGTGGCGCCGGGATCTACCAGGGCACCATGATCAGCCGCCGCTCGGTGGACCGGGTCGGCATGCGCGACGCCGCTGGACCGCTGGCCGGCATGATCAGCCTGCTGGGGCCGCTGATGATCGGCCGCAACCCGATCAAGCCAGTCACCGCACGCATCGTGCCTGATCACCACAAGGACGAACGCCGCGACTACATCGCCATCCTGGTCAGCACGATGGAGCGCCTGATCCTGGGGCTGTCCCCGTTCTGGGGCACCGGCCCTGGCCCGCTGAGGCTGACGACCGTCACCGCCAAGCCGCGCCGCTTTTCGCGCGTGCTGCTGCCGGCGCTGAACGGCCGGCCGCCGCCCGACGCGACGCCGGCCAATGGCTATCGCAGCGTCAATGCCAAGCATATCGAGATCGACATGACCGGCGGCTTCGTGCTCGACGGTGAAGTGCTGGAGCTCGAGGCCGGTAAGCCACTGCGCCTGGACACGGGGCCGACCATCACATTCGTACGGGGCGAGCCGAACGGCCGGTGATGTCCGGGCGTATCGTCATCCCTCCCTGTGCTCGGGATGACGGCGGTTTGCCTTGCCGGCAGCGCCGTGACGGGACATGGTGGCGCCCGCCCGCACGCCCTTCACGACAGGAGTACGCCCGCCGTGAGCATCGAATTCCTGATCACGTCGCTCATCGTCGTCGCCTCACCCGGCACCGGCGTTCTCTACACATTGGCCATGGGCCTCTCGCGCGGCTCGCGCGCCAGCGTCGTGGCGGCCTTCGGGTGCACGATCGGCATCGTGCCGCATATGGCGGCGGCGATCATGGGGCTGGCGGCGTTGCTGCACACCAGTGCGCTGGCTTACCAGACCTTCAAGTATGTCGGTGTCGCCTATCTGCTGTATATGGCGTGGAATACACTGCGCGAGCACGGCACCCTGCAGGTTCAGAAGGATGATGACGGCAAGGGCTCGGCGATGCAGGTCACCGTGACGGCGGTCCTGATCAACATCCTCAATCCCAAGCTGTCGATCTTCTTCCTGGCCTTCCTGCCGCAGTTCGTCAGCGCCGACGAGGCTCACCCGCTGTCGCAGATGCTGATCCTGAGCGGCGTCTTCATGCTGATGACGTTCGTGGTCTTTGTCGGCTACGGCCTGTTCGCCGCCGCCGTCCGCGACCACGTGATCTCGCGCCCACGGGTGCTGACATGGATGCGCCGCACGTTCGCCGCCGCCTTCGCCGCGCTTGGTGCCAAGCTGGCGGTGGCCGATCGGTAGGCGTCCCTACTTCAGGCCCTCTCGAGCGCGCTGCCGGGTCACGAAGGGCGCACCGCAGGCCAAGCGCTGGGTGGTCGGCGTGTCGGCGTCGAGTACGCGCCAGAACGGCGTGATCTCCTCAAGGCCGGCGCCCTGCATGTGGGCCTCGTAGGCCGCCTCGGCGACGGTGCGCAGATGGAAGCCGGTAGTAATTGGGCACGTCACCTCGGCCTTGTAGCGGCGTGCCAGCTTCAGACGCAGTGTCTTCACGTCCATGCTGGTGCCGCGCGGGATCTTGCGGATGAAGTCATCGATGATCCTTGGCGACGGGATCAGCATGATCTCGCCCTTCTTCATGCCGGCGATGTCGAGCGGCGCCGGCTTCACCTGGTGACGCACCGGCGCGCTCAGCTTTTCGGTCCAGGTCTTCTTCGCCATGTCAGGCCTCAGATAGCGGCAGCCAGATGTCGGTGATCAGGTCCTGCGGCGGCGTATCACGCGGGCTGTTGAGGTATTCCTCCAGCGCCGGCGCGTTGGCCGCTTCCTTGCCCGATTTTACCAGCCAATCGCCGTAGAGCCACTGATAGGCCGCCTTCATCGAGGCGTAAGGCCCGACGTGCCGTAGCACGGCATAGGGTCCGCCCACGATATCCACCCGCCCCACCGGCGCCTCGACAGGAAACTGCTCCTCCAGGGCCACGCACGCCTTGGCGCGCAGTCTGTCCTCGGCCACCGCCAGGGGATCGTCGAGATACATGCCGATGGAGCGCAGCCCGGGTGTCAGATGGTTGCGCGCGCCCAGCCAGCCGTAGAGCGTGTCGAACGCCTTGCCGATCTGCATGTAGGAGCCGGCATGGTCGACGGCGATGGCCTGCAGATCGGGCATTGCCCTGATCACGACCTCGTAGCCGCCCGGCCCGGCAGCCGCCCGCTGCGGCTGAAACTTCGCGTGGTCGCCCTCGCGGCGGTACTGCGCCGGCGGCATGCCGTAGGCGGCACTGAAGATGCGGTTGAAGGACGCCACGTTGGGATAGCCCGATCGACGCGCGATCTCGGCAATGCTCATCGTGGTCTGAGCCAGGTAGCCAGCGGCACGATGCAGGCGCAGGCGCTTGACCGTCGCGGCGATCGTTTCACCGTGCGTGGCATGATAGACGCGATGCCAATGGTACGGCGACAGGCAGGCGATATCGGCCAGCTTGTTGAGATCCAGCTCGTCGTCGAGATGGTCATAGACATACGCCGTCACGCGGCTGAGGCGTTCCTGGTAGTTCGTCCAGTTGCTGCTGTTTTCCATGTGCGTCCATCCGGCCCTGATCACGGCAGGAACGCTAGCATCGGGCGATTTGACGAATCTTGCGGTATGGTTCCCTCCTCTCGTCCTACGAGGGCCACATATCGCCACGCGACCTCATCCTGAGGAGCCGGCGCAGCCGGCGTCTCGAAGGATGAGCTGCAGTCTCTTTCGATCGTTCCGGCACCTGCTCGTATGTTGCCCACCTTCGAGACGGCCGCTACGCGGCCTCCTCAGGGTGAGGTCTGTGTATGCAGATTCGTGAGCCATGTGCGATAGCGGCAGGCATGGAACTCAGCCGAAAAACGCCAGCATGGCCGCGAGCGTCTCGCGCGGGGCTTCCTCGGGCAGGAAATGGCCACCCGGCACGGCATGACCGGTGACGTCGTCGGCCCAGTCGCGCCACACGGCCAGCGGTTCGTACATGCGCCCGACGCCGCTCTTCTCGCCCCATAGCACCAGCAGCGGACAGGTGACCTTGCGGCCGTTGTCGGCCTTATGGTGCTCCAGGTCGATGCTGGCGCCGGCCCGGTAGTCCTCGCAGGTGGCATGGATGCGCGCCGCGGGCGCAAAGCAGCGCAGGTACTCGCCGAAGGCGTCCGGCGTGATCGTGCCGGTGTCAGCCAGCGAGCCCAGCAGGCGCCGCAGGTAGTACTCGGGATTGGCCCCGATCAGCTGCTCGGGGAAATCAGCTTTCTGGATCAGGAAGAACCAGTGCCAGTAGGCGGTCGCCAGCTGCTTGTCGACATGGGCGAAGACATAGGGCGTCGGCACGATATCGAGCACAGCCGCGCGGCTCACGCGATCGGGCCAATCAAGCAGCAAACGATGCGTTACCCGCGCGCCCCGATCATGGCCGGCGACCATGAACTGGCGGTGGCCCAGCTGCTCCATGAGCTTGACCTGGTCGGCCGCCGTGGCGCGCTTGGAGTAGCTGAAATGATCGTCGCTCGTCGCCGGCGTGCCGCTGTCGCCGTAACCGCGCAGGTCGCTCGCCACGACGGTGAAGCGCTCGGCCAACGCCGGCGCGATCCGGTGCCACATGACGTGGGTTTCGGGATAGCCGTGCAACAACAGCAACGGCGGCCCCTTGCCGCCGATAACCGCGTTGATCGTGGTGTCGCCGACATCGACCGTCCGGCGTTGGAATCCTTCAAACATGGCTGCGCCTCCAGGGTGTTGCGGCTAGGATCGGCAACGAAACGCCCTGGCGCAAGCGCCAAGCACAGCAACGAGCCCATCGATGATCACGACCCGCGATATCCAATACGCCATCGACGGCAAGACCTATGTCGGCTTTCTCGCCGATGGCGCCAACGGCAAGCGCGTGCCGGGCATCCTCGTGGCGCACGAGGGCGGCGGCATGACGAACCACCCCAAGGAACGCGCCAGGATGCTGGCCGAGCTGGGCTACGTCGCCTTCGCGATGGACACTTTCGGCGAACCGATGACCAGTCGCGAGCAGGTCCGAGCGACGATCAGCGCCCTGACGGCGGACCTGCCGACCTTGCGCACGCGGGCGCGCACGGCCCTCGACATCGTGAAATCGCAGCCCCATGTCGATGCCGCGCGTACGGCCGCCATCGGCTTCTGCTTCGGCGGCACGACGGTGCTGGAGCTGGCGCGCAGCGGTGCCGAGGTCGACGGCATTGTCGGCTTCCACTCGGGCCTGCAGACCAGCGCGCCGCAGGATGCCAGGAACATCAAGGCCAAGGTACTGGTTTGCCTGGGCGCACTCGATCCCATCATCCCGCCCGAGCAGCGCGAGGCCTTCATTCAGGAGATGGAAGGCGGTGGCGTCGACTGGCGCATGGAGATCTATGGCAGCGCCGCCCACAGCTTTACCAACCGCTATGTCGATGCGCTGAACCTCCCCGGCTTCGCCTACCACGAGCGCACGGACAAGCGCTCATGGCGTGCCATGCGCGACCTGTTTGACGAGGTTCTGGGACCGCTGTGAAGACCTGGGAGCGCGGTGGGCCTTACCGTCATCCCGAGCGCAGCGAGGGATCTCCTGCGAAAGACGCACCAGACGTCATTCGCGGGGGATCCCTCGTTACGCTCGGGATGACAGCGCCTACGGGCGTCTCGCCCGCGCTCCCAGGTCAGCGCGCCACCAGGTCGAGCGGCATCGCCGACAGCACCTCGTTGTTGCGCTCGCCCACGATCACGGTCTGCCCCGGGCACATGGCGGCTTCGGTGCCGCTGTCGAGCAGGATCATGTGCAGGAAGAACACCATGCCCGGCTCGGCCAGCACCGGATTGCCGCGGTAGAACATCGGCCAGTCCATCCAGTTCGGCGCAAAGGTCGTGCCCAGGCTGTAGCCGCAGGCATTGAGGCGATGCGCCTGTAAGCCGCGCCCATCGCAGACCCGTGCATAGGCATCGAACACCGCCCCGATCGGCTGGCCGGGCTTCAGTGCAGCCAGGCACGCATCCATTGCCTCCAGGCAGACCTTATGCATCTCGCGGTGCTGCGAGCGCACCTGCCCGACTGGAATCGTGCGCATCAGGCAGGCGTGGTAGTGGCGATAGGCGCCGGCGAACTCCAGCGTGATCTGATCGACCGGATCGAGATGCCGGCGGCCGCTGAAGTAGCGGCACAGCAGCCCGTCACGGCCCGAGCCGATGATGAACTCGTTGCCGGGATAGTCACCACCGCCCTTGAAGACGGCCCCTTGCATCGCCGCCAGCACGTCGCCTTCGAAGGCGCCGGGCCGCACCGTGTCATGCGCGGCGCGCAGTGCGTCATCGGCGAGCTCGGCGGCGCGGCGCACATAGGCGAGCTCGGCCGGGCTCTTGACGACGCGCAGCCGCGACACCAGGTCCGAGGCATCGACCAGCGTGCAGAATCCGTCCATGGCACCGTCGAGCTTGCGGCCGTTGGCCGCCGTCAGGCCGTAGGCGTCATACTCGACGCCCAACTTGCCGCCGGCCCGGCCGATCGACTGCAGGAACGCGCGCAGTTCCAGCGCTGGATTGGCGTCCGGCCCGTCGATCCAGATCCGGATGTCTTCCACCACCGAGGTGTGCTGCGCCTGGCGCAGATCGGGCGCGCGCGTCAGCAGCATCAGCCGCCCATCGGCCCCCAGGTACAGGCACTGGAAGAACACGTAGCCGAACGTGTCATAGCCCGTCAGGTAGTACATGCTCTCCTGACGGAACATCAGCAGCCCGTCCAACCCGCGCCGTTGCAAGTCGGCGATTGTCCGTGCGCGACGAGCCGCCAGCTCGTCCGTACTGAAATGCAGTGCCATGCGCGCGCTCCTTTCTTCCTCTCCCCCAACCAAGCCATGGGGTGGACTTATTTCCGGAAGGTGGCGTCCGCTGTCGTCCTGAGCGCAGCGAAGGACCTGTTATGCCGTCGTCTCGCACGAACGGACCTTGTCTCAGCCGCTCGGCAATTATGGGCAACATGAAGCTCAGCGCGTCGACGATGGGACGCTCGACATCGTGCACGGTGCTGGTCATGACGCGAGCCGGGCCAACGCGCGGCCGAAGATCTCGCCGCGAAGCTGGGCGCAGAACAAGCCCGGCAGCGCGTCGAGTCCCTCCTCGATATGCTCCTTGAACGCCAGGTTGCCGTCGCGGATCCATGCGGTCATGGCGGTGGCGGCCTCGTCGAAACGGTCAGCGAAATCAAACACCACCATGCCCTCCATGCGCAGCCGCTTGCCGATGAAGTCGTAGACCCGGCGCGTCCCGTAGCGGGCTTCGAGTGGCGTATTGTAATCCGAGATCTGGCCGGAGATGACGATACGCCCTTTGGGCCGCAGATGGGCAATCGCGGCATCGAGCACGGGACCGCCGACATTGTCGAAATAGACATCGACGCCGTCGGGCGCCACGGCGGCGATGCGCGCCGCCAGTTCATCGGCTGTCCCGGCGCCGGCGCGATCGACGATCGCGTCGAAGCCCGCCACATCGCGCAGCCAACGCAGTTTCTCCTGGCCGCTGGCGATACCGACAACCCGACACCCCATGATGCGCGCCACCTGCCCGGCCGTTGCGCCGACGGGACCGGCGGCCGACGATATCAGAATGGTCTCGCCGGCCTTGGCGGCGCCGACGTCGCGCACGCCGAAGTAGCCGGTCAGACCGGGAATGCTCAGGACACCGGCCCAGGCGCTGATGGATGGCGTGTCGAGCGGCAGGCGACGCAAGCCACGGCCGCTCACCTGCACATGCTCGGCCCAGCCGAACGGACCGGCCACCAGGTCGCCCTCACGGAAATCGGGATTGTGCGACTGCACGACGCGGCCGACCGCCGGCCCTTCCATCGTCTCGCCCAGCTCCATGCCGCGGGCGTAGGATGCCTGCCCCGACAAGCGGTTGCGACTGCCCGGATTGGCCGTCGCGTAAAGCACTTCAACGAGCAGGCGTCCCTCGGGAAGCGCCGGCAGTACGCGTGCACGAACGTCAAAATCCGCCGGTACGGGATTCCCCTGCGGGCGGCGCGCCAGAACGACGTGTCGGCTGTTTGTCATTGTGTACCCTGCCACGCCTTGATCACGGCCATGGTCAAGACCTTTGATTGTTTCGCCGGTATTGTCAGTAAATGACTGATATTTCCAGCGCTACCCTGGCATCCATTGCTCCCGCGCCGACGACGTTAGCCGCTTCACCTGCACGCCCCCGCAGGATCGCGCAGGTGAGCCCTTGGTTGGGCGACGACGAAGCGCAGGCCGTTGCCGAGGTTGTTCGTGATGGCTGGATCACTGAAGGCCGCCGTGCACAGGAATTTTCGGATGCGCTCAACCGCCTGATCGGCACGCCCTATGGCGTATTCGCACCCAACGGCACGCTGGCGCTTGCTCTGGGCCTGATGGCACTCGACATCGGGCCGGGCGATGAGGTCCTGATGCCGGACATCACGTTCATCGGATCGGCGACCGCGGTGCATATGGTGGGTGCCGTGCCGGTCCTGGTCGACGTGGATGATCAGACGTTCCAGATCGACATGAAGCGGGCCGGTGCCTGCCTGACATCCCGCACGCGCGCCATCATGCCGGTGCATCTGTTCGGTACGGCATGCGACATGACTGCGGTGGCTGACTTCGCGGCACGACACAAGCTCGCCGTGATCGAGGACGCCGCACAGGGCATCGGCGTGGCGTTCGGCGGCCATCATGTCGGCAGCCTGGGCGATGTCGGCTGTTTTTCGTTCTTTGCCGACAAGACGATCACAACCGGCGAAGGCGGCTACGTCGCCTGCAAGGATCGGCATGTGTATGACCGCCTGCGGCTGTTGCGCAATCAGGGACGACTGGACCGCGGCTCGTTCATTCATGAAGCGATCGGCTACAACTTCCGCATGACCGATTTGCAATGCGCGATCGGCCTGATTCAGCTCACCCGGCTCGAGCAGATCATCAGCCGCAAGGCCGAATTGCTGCGGCGCTACCAGGCGGGCCTGCGGCAGGTGCAGGCGGTGCGCGTGCTGGGGCCGGCGCCCAACGCCGGCCACGTGCCGTTCCGCTGCGTGGTCATGGCCAAGAACGTACGCGCCCTGATGAAGCACCTGGAGGCCGCCGGAGTGGAGACCCGTTCGTTCTTCTATCCCCTGCACCGCCAGCCTGGGCTGCGCGCCTGGAGCGCCTCGCGCATCGATGCCGCGCACCTCGATGACGCGGCCTTCCCCCATGCGAATTACGGCTGGGACCACGGTGTCTGCCTGCCGATCCAGCCCACCCTCGCAACCGCTGATGTCGACTTCATCTGCGAGACTATCGCCGCGTTTTACGGGATGTGATTCCCGTTCCCTCCCCCAACAAAGTTGGGGGAGGTGGCCGAAGGCCGGAGGGGGAGCCCAGGTGATCTCAGTAACATAGACCGCGTCGGCTCCCCTCCGCCCACCGACGTTTCGACGCTTCGCGTCGAAACGTCGTATCGGGGCACCTCCCCACTGCGTGGGGAGGACACTCTACTACTCAGCGCCCGAGCCGATGACGCCGCCGTCGGCGATGATCACCTGACCGCAGACGAAGGCGCCGGCTTTCGACGCCAGGAACACGGCCACGCCGCCGATGTCATCCGGCTCGCCGATGCGCTTGAGCGCCGCCTTGTTCTCCTGCGCCGAGCGGATCTGCGGGTTGTCCCACAGAGCGCGCGCGAAGTCGGTCTTGATCAGGCCTGGTGCGATGGCGTTGATGCGGATGTTGTGCTTGCCCCACTCCATGGCCAACGACTTCACCAGCGACAGGTCGGCCGCCTTGGACATGTTGTAGGCCGCGATGTGCGCCGAGCCGACCAGGGCACCGATCGACGACACGATGATGACGGTGCCGTCGCGACGCTCGGCCATCTCCGGGCCCACGGCGTTGACCAGCCACAGGTTGCTCAACACGTTGTTCTGCATGATCTTGTGAAAGACATCGTCCTTCAGGCCCGACAGCGGGCCGAAATACGGGTTGGCGGCCGCGTTGCAGACCAGGATGTCGATACGGCCATAGGCCTTGCGTGCCTGAGCGATCAGGTTCTCGAGTTGGTCCTTATCGGAAATGTTGGCGGCGACCGGCGTCGCCTCGCCGCCCTTGGCCTTGATGGCGGCGACAACCTCCTCACAGGCCGGCAGCTTGCGGCTGGACACCACGACCTTGGCGCCATGCGCGGCCATCTGCTCGCAAATGGACCGGCCGATGCCGCGGCTGCCCCCGGTCACCACCGCGACCTTGCCCGTGAGATCGAACATCGACATCGTCTTCTCCGCCCAGGTTTGCTGTTCACCGCACCTTAGCGGCTGGCCTGTCATGCCGACATGGGAAAGTCACGCGGTGCCGCGGATCGAAACCCGCCGAGTACCGACTATCGGTGGAAGGTGAGTCGCAACTGTCATCCCGAGCGGAGCGAGGGATCTCCCGCGAATGGCGCACCATGCGTCGCTCGCAGGAGATCCCTCGCTACGCTCGGGATGACAGCCTCGGTTAACGTCGGAACACGGCGGCCAATTCGACATGGGCCGACCACAGGAACTGGTCGACCGGCACGAGCTGCTCCAGACGGTAACCGCCGTCGACCAGCGTGCGGGCATCACGCGCGAAGCTCACGGGATCGCACGACACCGCGATGACGGTCGGCACGCGGCTGCGCGCCAGTTCGGCGGATTGCGCCGCCGCACCGGCGCGCGGTGGATCGAAGATCGCAGCATCATAGGCGTTGAGCTCCTCAGCCGGCATCGGATCGCGGGCAAGGTCGCGCACCTGCGCCTCGGCAACGCCCGCCAGGGCCGCCTTGCGCAGCGCGGCATCGACCGCAGCCACGGCCGCGCGGTCACCCTCGACCACGGTCACGCGCCGCTGCGGCACCAGCCCGAGTGACAGCGTGCCGACGCCACCGTAGAGATCGACGACATGGCGCGCCGGTCCCAGCCATGTGCGCACGCAGACCTGCAGCGCCGCCTCGCTCGGCACGCTCGCCTGCAGAAACGCCCCGGGCGGCGGCTCGACGTCGATCTGGCCCAGACGCAGACGCGGCGGGCGGCGCGTGACGACCGGCTCGGACGAGCGCCGACTGCCCCAGGAGACGCGGGCGGCATCTGTGGCCTCGGCAAACGCCGCCAGCGTCATGCGACGATCGAGATCGAGCGACAAGCGGTCTGCCGGGATCAACAGCACATCGGCACCCGTATCGGTCCAGTTGACGACGGCCTCGGCGCTGGTGCCGCGCGGCAGAACATCGACGATCAGCGCGCGCAACGGCTGAACCAGCGCGACCAGCGCCGGCATCAATACGGGACAATGCGCCAGATCGACGATCTCGTGCGATGCCCGGCGCGCGAACCCGACAATAGCGCCGTCCGCCGTGTGCTTGAGCGTGAAGTCGGCGCGCCGGCGCGTCGCGGGCGCGGTGCGCATCATCGGCAGGATCTGCTCGGCCACCACGTCGCGACGATCCAAGGCGATACCGGGCGCCTCGGCTTTCCAAGCCGCGTAGGCCGGGTCCTGCCAGTGCTGCAAGGCACAGCCACCGCAGACTCCGAAATGCCGGCAGGCGGGCTGCTGTCGTTCCGCCGACGGCGTGATGATGCGCAGCAGCTCGGTATCAAGGTGCTCGCCCCGGGGACGCGTTGTCCGCACCTCGACCGTCTCGCCGGCAAGCACATAAGGGACGTCGAGTGTCCGCGGCAAGCCGTCGACGTCAGCCGTGGCGCGGCCGATGCCACTGCCACTGATCGTGTCAATGGTGACCGTGATCGGCGGTGATGGGACCGTTGGCGTCGGCGGTGCGCGCCGCGGTCGTCCTACGCTGCGATGTTGCCGAGCCATGACGCGGCAGGGCGGATGTCACCGACCTTGAGGCCGACGACGTTGAGAACCGGCGGCGTCACCGCGGCGTCGTACTGAGCGTCGGACAGGACGCCCAGATGGCGCAGGATCGCGGCCATCGCCACCTCCGACGCGCGCCCCGAGCCATCCCAGATCTTGAGCGCAACGCCGACCCCCAGGGTCGGCAGCATGCCGCAGTAGACGCCTTCAGCGCCGGTCTTGATCTGCGCCATGCCCTTCAACGCGGCATTGATACGCGTGCAGAAACGACCGGTGCCCGCCATGTAGAACGGCTCGGCGTTCATGGCAGCGCGAATGCGCCGGATTGCCGTGGCGCGCGCGTCGGGCAGGCGCGCCGGATTGGCCATGTTCGCCATTGCCAGTGCCATATGGCGCAGCGGCACGCCAACCGTGGGGATACCGCAGCCATCGGTGCCCAGCGGTGCCCGCGAGAGATCACATTGTGCCAGCTGCTCGTAGATGCCCAGCAGGCGCTGCTGCACGGGATGATCGCGCCGGATGTAGCCGCGGGTCGGCTCGCCCTTGTGAACGGCGGTGGTGAGGAAACCCGTGTGCTTGCCGGAGCAATTGTTGAAGGCGGTCGTCACGGTGGTGCCGGCGCGCAGGAAGGATTCGTAGATCGGCAACCGTGTTGGTGCATGCGCACCGCATTCCAGATCGCCCTCGCCCAGCCCGATCTTCTCAAGCCAGGCGCGCACGGCCTCGACATGGCGTGGCTCGCCGTTGTGCGAGGCACAGGCCAATGACAGATGCATATCGGTGAGGCCGAAATGGTCAGCCGCCCCGCTCTCCACCAGCGGGATCGCCTGCAACGGCTTGATGGCCGAGCGCGCCATCACGGGCGTATCGATATCGCCCCAGGCGTCGGCCACCGAGCCGTCGATCTTCATGATCGCGGCGGCGCCGATATGCCGGCTCTCGACCATGTTGCCGCGCGTCACCTCGATGACGATCGGCTTGTCGCTACTCACGCTGCTGTTCTCCGTGTCTTTCGGTGAGGTCTAGCACAGAGACCGCAAGACACGGAAATTTTCCTCCCCACGCAGTGGGGAGGATTCCTACCACTCGGCCGGCAGCGTCGTCAGGCCGCGCAAGGTGAAGCTCTGGCGCCACGCGGGTTTGTCGATATCGGGCAGGCGCAGGTCGGGCAGCCGGGTCACCAGCGCCTTGAACACCACCTCACCCTCCAGGCGCGCCAGCTGGGCGCCCAGGCAGTGATGGATACCGCCGCCGAACGACAGCGGCCGGATGTTCTGGCGCCGGATATCGAGCGTCTCCGGGTTCTCGTACATCGCCGGGTCGCGGTTGGCGGCGCCGAGCAGGCAGACGATGTTCTCGCCCTTGCCGATCTTCTGCCCCTCCAGCTCGACGTCCTCGACTGCGGCGCGGCCGGTCATCTGCACCGACGAATCGTAGCGCAGCAGTTCCTCGACCGCGTTGGCGGCCAGCGACGGATCGGCCTTCAGGGCCTGCCACTGGTCGGGATTGCGGTGCAGTGCCAGCAGGCCGTTGGCGATCAGGTTGGAGGTGGTTTCGTGGCCAGCCGCAAACAGCAGGCTGACGTTGGCCCGCAGTTCCTCCTGTGACAGGCGATCGCCCGCCTCTTCCGCCTGGACCAGCAAGGTCGTCAGGTCATCGCCGGGCTCGCGGCGGCGGCGTTCGAAGAGGGTGTCGAAATATTCGTCCGACTCGCGGTTGCGCTCGTTGGCGTCATCGATCTCGGCGCGGCTCATCGGCACCGGATCGATGATGCGGCCGTTGACGCTGGAGTGGTCGAGGAAGCGATGCTGCTCCTCCTCCGGGATGCCCAGCATGTCGCAGATCACTTTTACCGGCAGCCGGTGCGCAATATCCCAGACGACATCCATCCGGCCCTGCTCGAACACGCGATCGATCATGCCGTCGACCAGGGCGGTGATGCGCGAGCGCATTTCCTCGACCCGGCGTGCGGTGAAGGCCTTGGTCACCAGGCCGCGCAGGCGGGTGTGATCCGGTGGGTCGAGCACCAGCATGGTGCGGCCCAGGCTGGCAAAAGCACGATCCTCCATGGCCTTGGGGCCATAGCGGCGGATCAGGTTGCCCTCGTAGTTCTTGCCGAAGCGCTTGTCGCGCAGGACCAGCGCCACGTCGGCATAGCGGCTGACCAGCCACATGCCCAGCGGCGTGCGGAAGACCGGCGCTTTTTCACGCAGGAAGCGATAGGTCGGATAGGGATCGGCAATGAACGCCGGATCCAGCGGATTGAAGACGGGCGTTTGCGGCACCGTCGTCAGGGTATCGGGCATGGGCGATTCCTCGGTGGCGTTGCTGCACCTTAGCCAAGCCGGCAAGCCCTGCCAACAAAATTCGATACATCATTGTATCGAATTCTTCCGCGACCGCCGCGATGGTTTGGGGCGTCCAGGACGTCGTCGCACCCCCTGCTCCGCGCACCGGATCTGCCCCCTGGCGATCAGCGCGGTGCTGATGGACTTGATGGCGGCGATCATCTCGCGCGTGGCGCGGCTGGTCGGCCGTCCACGCGGCAGCGCCAGCACGCGCCGCGCCCGCACCCACGGCAGATCGACGGCGCCCAGCGTGCCAGCCGCCAATTCGCGGTAGATGCCCGAATACGGCAGGAAGGCGTAGCCGATGCCGGCCATCACCATCTGCTTGAGCGGCTCCATGTTGTCGACCTGGAAGGCGCAGACCGGACGTTCCGGCAGGAACCCGCGGCCGACATCGCTCAGCGGCAGGATCAGGGGCAGCCTGGCGATCTCGGCGGGCGTAAGCGTTGCCGCTGTCAGCCGCGCATCGCCGGCGGCGCCGATCATGTAGACGCCTTCGGTGAACAAGTCGATGAAGTCGAGATGCTCGATGCGCTGCGGCGTGGTGACGATCGCCAGATCGAGCAGGCCGCGCAGGACGCGATCGCAAAGCTCCTCGGTCAGCCCTTCGCTGAACTGCACCCGCACGCGCGGAAAGCGGCGCGCGAAATGCTGCGCCAGCGGCGCGAACAGGATGTCGGCGAGCGTCGAGGGTGCACCCAGCCGCACCATGCCGCCGGGCTCACGGTTCTCCAGCGACACCTCGGCGCGGATGTTGTCGAGCTCACCCAGCATGTAGCGCGCGCGATCGAGCAGGATCTTGCCCGACTCGCTGATGGCAATGCCGTGCCGGCCGCGCTCGAACAGCAGGCCGCCCATCTCGTGCTCGAGTGCCTTTATGTGCCGGCTGAGCGCCGATTGCGCCACGTTCAGCGCGCTGGCCGCCGCGCTGAAGCTGCCGCGCTCGGCAATGGCGACGAAGTAGCGGAGCTGGCGCAGGTCCATGGCGATCTCGGATCGAGATGGAAGGGATATCAAACATATATTTGATAGATGGCCGGCGCCACTGCAGGGTTCCCGTCAACGCACCACAGATGCGACGGAGAGAAACGCATGGCCAAGACCGGGACGACATCGGTGTTCATCGTTGGCGGCGGCCCGGTCGGGCTGGCCATGGCGTTGCTGCTCGACCGCTTCGGGATCGACTGCGTCGTGGTCGAGAAAAGCCCCACCACCACCGACCATCCCAAGTCGCGCGGCTGCTGGGTGCGCACGATGGAGATCTTCCGGCAATGGGGGATCGAGGACGCCATCCGCGCCCGCGGCCTGCAGGACAAGTCCGACATGTTCGTGTTCGTCGAAAGCGTGGCCGGCCACGAGGTCGGCCGCACACGACCGGAGCCGAACCTGGGCCAAACGCCGGCGTGGAAGAGCCTGGTCGCGCAGGATGCCGTCGAGGAGGAAATCTACCGCGTCGTCGCGGCGTCGACGCACGTCCGGGTGCTGTTCTCGACCGAGTTCGTGTCGTTCGTCGAGACGCCCGACGGCATCGAGGCGACGACCCGTTCGGCGTCGGATGAGACCACGACCTGGCGCGCCCGCTACCTAGTGGCCGCCGACGGCGCCGGCAGTTCGACGCGCCGCGCCGCCGGCATCGAGATGGTCGGCCCCGGCAACATGGCCACCATTCTGAACGAATACTGGCGCGGCGACCTCTCCCGCTTTCCGCTGGCGCGCGAGGCCGCGGGCTACCGCATCATTCCCAAGGATCCCGGCACAGTCGCATCGACCATCCTCAACACCAACGGTCGCGACCGCTGGCTGACGTTGCTGCCTGTCGGTGGCCCGACTGACGAACGGCCGCGAACGTGGACTGACGCCGAGATCATCCAGATCATCCGGGCGCAGACCGGCGTGCCGGATCTCGAGGTCACGCTGCTGAACCGCTCGACCTGGCGCATGACACGCCAGGTCGCGGCATCGTTCCGGCGCAACCGCACCTTCCTGGTCGGCGATGCCGCGCATCGCTTCCCGCCGACCGGTGGCTTCGGCCTGAACTCCGGCGTCCAGGACGCCCACAATCTCGCCTGGAAGCTGGCGTACGTGCTGAAAGGCCTGGCGTCGGAACGACTGCTCGACAGCTACGACCTCGAGCGCCGGCCGGTGGCCGAATCCAACGCCGATTTCAGCACCGGCAACATGCGGCGATTTCCCCTCACCGAGGACGCGATCCGTTCCGGCGATCCCGACCGCATCCGGTTCTGGATCAACGACATGGACAAGCACCTGCACAGCATCGGCCAGGCGCTGGGTTTCTCCTACGAGCAGGGCGCGGTGATCCCCGACGGCACGGTGCGCACCGGGCACGACACACGCGTCTATACGCCCAGCGACCGGCCGGGCGGACGCTTTCCGCATTTGTGGCTCGACCTGGCACGCCAGCATTCGACGCTCGACTGGTTCGACAAGAGCTTCGTGGTCGTTGCCGGGCCCATGGGCGAGGCCTGGCTCGAGGCCGGCCGGAGCGTCGCCGGCACCCTGAAGCAGCCGCTGGGTCTGCAGATGCTGCCGACGGCCGATCCCGCGGACGGTTTCCAGATCGGCTTGCGCGGCGCGGTGCTGGTGCGCCCGGACGGCCACGTAGCGTGGCGCATGCCCTGGCTGCCCGCCGATCCCGCCAAAGCGCTCGCCGGCGCGCTGAGCGCGCTGCTGCAGTGATCAAGTTCATGCCCTTCTCCACGCCAGTGGGAAAGGTGGCCGAAGGCCGGATGGGGAGCCGACGTGGTCTCTGCAACATAGACCACGAGGGGTCCCCTCCGCCCCTTCGGGACACCTCCCCACTGCGTGGGGAGGAGATCAAGGGGGACGCTGATGCCATTCGTCACCGCCAACGGTACCGAGACCGCGTTCACGCAAAGCGGCAAGGGACCGCCCCTGGTGCTGCTGCACGGCGCCGAGGCCGACCACACGATGTTCGATGCGTTCGCCCCGCTCTTGGCGGCGCATTTCACGGTGATCGCGTATGATCAGCGCGACTCGGGCAAGACGCGCAACCCTGCGGATCCCTACTCCCTGCTCGATCTGGCCGACGATGCCGCCGGTCTGATCGAAGGCCTGGGGCATCACCGGGCGCACGTGTTCGGAACATCGCTGGGTGGCGCGATCGCACAAGCATTGGCGGCGCGATATCCGGCGAAGATCGACCGTCTGGTGCTGAGCAGCACCTTCCGGGTCGGCGCCAATCTGCTGGAACTCAATCCGACGGCAATCCAATCGATCGCGGCACTGCGTGCCGAGCTGCCGGCCAGCGCGCCCAGGATCGCGGCCTATTTCTTTCCTGACGCGTATCTGCAGGCCCATCCGGAGGTCAGTGCGATCTTCGCCGGCAACAGTCGCGATGAGGCACAGAAGGCACGCCGCGCCGGCCTGATGCGCCATCCGGTGTCGGTCGATCTCGCGACCATCGCGGCGCCCACGCTGGTGCTGGCGGCAGCCGAGGACAGGCTGATCCCACCGGCCCACACGCTGTCGCTGGCCGATGCCATCGCCGGTGCGCGCACGCACACCATCACCGGCGTCGGCCACGTGGCCACCATCCAGGACCCGGCCGCTGTCGCCCGTCCTGTCATCGACTTTCTGCTGGCGTGATCATCCCTTCTCCCCGCGCAGGCGGGGAGAAGGTGGCGCGAAGCGCCGGATGAGGGGCTTTCGCAACGGCAAAGGGGGACACCAGCCGCTCCGAGATTCGCAGGGGCATGAAGCCCCTCATCCGCCCCTGCGGGGCACCTTCTCCCCGCCT
>DATEIF010000829.1:0-3742 GCA_035279205.1 Vineibacter sp. | reverse complement strand
AGTCGACTTGGGCGGCCCGGCCGCCTGCGCTGCGTCGAGCGCGGCGCGGGCCCAGGCGACAGCCGTGTCGGGATCCTCCAGCACGTCTTCCGGCACCGGATAGTACGCTTTCAGGGTGACGCTGCGATCTTCCCACGGCTTGAAGGGCGCCAGCCCGCGCGCAACGTAGACCTCGCGACTGCGCGCATCGGTGCGCAGGTAGAGCGTGTCGTAGGCGATCAGGCCGAAGAACAGGCCACGCCAGTAGAGGCCGTGGCCGCCGAACATGGCGCGCACCGTGAACGGCCCGATGCCGCGCAGCTGGTCACGGACATAGTCGACGAAGTCGGACATGGGGCTCTCGTCGTCCTAAGCGCAGCGAAGGACCTTGCGGTGGTCCTGACAAAGAATGATGGCGCTGGAGAACGACCAGCACCACGGACTTTGAGTTTACCACCGCAAGGTCCTTCGCTGCGCTCAGGACGACGGTGCGTCTCAGATCTTCAGCTCGCTGAAGAAGTCGTTGCCCTTGTCGTCGGTCACGATGAAGGCCGGGAAGTTCTCGACCTTGATGCGCCAGATTGCCTCCATGCCGAGCTCGGGATATTCCAGCACCTCGACATGGCGGATGTTGTTCTTGGCCAGGATCGCGGCCGGGCCGCCGATCGAGCCGAGATAGAAGCCACGGTGCTTCTTGCAGGCATCGACCACCTGCTTGCTGCGGTTGCCCTTGGCCAGCATCACCATCGAGCCGCCGGCGGCCTGGAACAGATCGACGTAGGAGTCCATGCGCCCGGCCGTGGTGGGACCGAACGAGCCCGACGGCATGCCGGCCGGCGTCTTGGCGGGGCCGGCGTAGTAGACCGGGAACTGCTTGAAGTAGTCGGGCAGGCCCTCGCCGCGGTCGAGCCGCTCCTTGAGCTTGGCGTGCGCCGAATCGCGCGCCACGATCAGCGTGCCGGTGAGGCTGACTCGTGTTTTCACCGGATGCTTGGTGAGGGTCGCGAGCGTGTGCGCCATGCCCTGGTCGAGGTCGACCGGCACCACCTCGCCCGACAGCTGCGCCGGCTCGACCTCGGGCAGGTACTGCGCCGGATTGCTCTCGAGCTGCTCGAGGTAGATGCCGTCCTTGGTGATCTTGCCCAGCGCCTGGCGGTCGGCCGAGCATGAGACGCCCAGCCCGATCGGCACCGAGGCGCCATGCCGCGCCAGCCGGATCACGCGCACGTCGTGGCAGAAATACTTGCCGCCGAACTGCGCGCCGATGCCCATCTTGCGCGTGAGCTCCAGCACCTTCTGCTCCATCTCGCGGTCGCGGATGGCGACGCCGTCCTTGTTGCCTTCGCTGGGCAGGTCGTCGAGATAGCGCGTCGAGGCAAGCTTCACGGTCTTCAGATTGAGCTCGGCCGAGGTGCCGCCGACGACGATGGCGAGATGGTAGGGCGGGCAGGCCGCCGTGCCCAGGGTGCGGATCTGGGTGTCGAGGAACTTCAGCAGCGATGCCTCGTTCAGCACCGCCGGCGTCTGCTGGTAGAGGAAACTTTTGTTGGCCGAGCCGCCGCCCTTGGCGACGAACAGGAACTTGTAGGCATCGCCGTCGGTGGCATAGATCTCGATCTGCGCCGGCAGGTTGGTGCCGGTCTGCACTTCCTTGAACATCGAGATCGGCGCCACCTGCGAATAGCGCAGGTTGGTCTCGGTGTAGGTCTTGAACACGCCCTGGGCGATTGCGGCCTCATCGCCGCCGCCGGTCCACACACGCTGGCCCTTCTTGCCCATCACGATGGCGGTGCCGGTGTCCTGGCACATCGGCAGCACGCCGCCGGCCGAGATGTTGGCGTTCTTCAGGAGCTCCAGGGCCACGTACTTGTCGTTGGTGGTGGCCTCGGCGTCATCGAGGATGGCGCGCAGCTGCTTGAGATGTCCCGGCCGCAGCAGGTGGGCGATGTCGTGGAAGGCCGCGGCGGTGAGCTGGGTCAGGCCCTCTGGCGCCACCGTCAGCACCTCCTGCCCCGCCAGCGTCGTGGTGCCGACGAAATCCGACGTGAGCTTGCGGTACGGCGTCGCATCGGCGCCAAGCGGGAACATGTCCTGGTAGGCAAACGCGACCATGGCGGCTTCCTCTGCTGCAGGCCCCGGGGGCGGGCCGGTCGCGGTAAGACTATGATTTCGCCGCAGCGTCAAGGGTACCTCTCCCGCTTGCGGGAGAGGTGAAGACTCAGGGCTTCTTGCGGAAGGCGTCGAGCGTGACGACCTTGGCGCCGCCTTCCTTTTCCTCGGCGGGCTTGTCGGCGTCGGCGGCCGGCGGGTCCTTGTCGGCGGGCGCCGGCGCAGCGGGCTGCGCGTCCTGCTTGGTGTCACCGACACCGCCCGCCGGTCCGACCAGGGCCGGCCGCTTGTCCGGCGCCGGCAGCGACTGCGTGGTGCCGCCGCGCTTCTCGAACTGCAGGCCGAAGCGCACCGAGGGATCGACGAAGGCGGAGAGCGCCGCGAACGGCACCTTCAGGCGCTCGTTGCGCTTGTTGAAGCTCACCGTCACCTCGAACGACTGCTCCGTCACCTCCAGGCCCCAGTACTGGTGCTGCAGGACGATGGTCATCTCATCGGCATACTTGGCACGCAGGTAGTCGGGCATTTCGACGCCCGGCTCCGTGGTGCGGAAACTGATGTAGAAATGGTGCGTCCCGGGCAGGCCGTGTTCGGCGGCGTGCGTCAACACGCGGCGCACGACGCCGCGCAGCGCTTCATCCACCAATGTCTCGTACTGGAACTTGTCCGTCATTGCTCGCCGGTTGACACGCGCCGCCCGTGGCGCCGACGCCGACAATCGGACGGCACTGCCCTTCCTGTCAACACGCGCCCGCAGCGCTTCTTACTGGCGGAACATGCGCACGGCATAGATGCAACCGTTCGCCGTCTCCATCGTGAAGGCATCGAATGTGCCGTTGGTTGATTTCACGGTGATGCCCGGCAGCGACATGTCGGTCACGCGCTTGGTGCGCGAGCGGATGCGAATCGATGCACTGCCGTGCACGCTGGATGTGCCGGTGAAGATATTGTCGCGCACCATGCCGTTGAGCGTGAAGACCGGCGCGCACCGTCCGCCGCCCGGCTCGCGCGTGAGATTGGCCGAACCGAACCAGCGTCCTTCATGCACGGCGTAAGGTGACGGCGGCTCGGTCGGTGGCGGCGGCTGCGGCGTGCTCGGTGGTTTGGTAACGACCGGCGGCGGCGTTGGCGGCTTGGGTTCCGCCACCGGCGGCTTGGGCACCGGTGTCGTGTCGACCGGCGGTGGCGTCGGCGGCTTGGGCTCCACGACCGGCGGTCTGGGCTCGACCGGTGGCGCGGGCGGCTGCGGCTCGACCACGGGCGGCTTGGGGGTGGTGTCGACCGGCGGCGTCGGCGGCTTTGGCTCCACGACCGGCGGCTTGGGCTCGAGCGGCGGTATCGGCGGCTGCGGCTCGCTGACCGGCGGCTTGGGTTCGACAGGCGGCTTGGGTGTGACTACCGGCGGTATGGTCGTCGGCGGCCTGGTACGTTCCAGTTCCTGCAGGCGCTGCAGGTCGGCCCTGGCCTTGGCGAGCTCTTCCTTGCACGAGAGGCCAGGCGTTGATGGCGGTGCCGATTGGCCGGGCAGCCGTGCCAGCACGCGCTGGATCTCGGCACGCGTGCGCGCGAGATCCTCGTAACAGGCCGCTGGATCGTCCGGGGTGCTCTCGCAATAGGTTTTCAGCACGCAGAGGTAATAGTAGGCACCGGCGCC
>DATEIF010000828.1:0-4726 GCA_035279205.1 Vineibacter sp. | reverse complement strand
CGGAAATAGAGATAGGGGAGGCCTTTGCTGACGCCGGCCGCGCGCGCCACGTCATCGAGTTTCGTGGCCGCGAAACCGCGCTCGACGAACAGGCGCAGCGCGGCATGCACGATGTCCCGCTCGCGATCCTCGGGCCGTCGGCTGCGGCCAGCCAGCCCCGTCCCCGCTTCGGAGGTAATGACTGACTGGTCAGTATCCATGGGTGCCCATATAATGCGCAGGCTTCTAAAGCGCAAGCGTTGCCTGAACGTTACGCCCGCCGGATGGCGGAAATGAAAGGGGTTTAGACCTGGAGCAGGCGGGGCTTGCGGTCGAAGACCTTGAGCGCGTCGGCCAGGGTCTCGCCCTGGGCCAGCCGGCGGGGGCCGGTGAAGACCTGGTAACGATCGTGACGCTGGTGCGCAGCCACCTTGGCGATGGCAAACAGCGGCTGCTCGCAGCTGTGGCGGAAGATCGAGAACAGCGCCATGCCGGGCCGGAAATCGATCGCATAGTCGCGCCATTCGCCCGACGCGACTCGTCGACTGTACAGATTCAGAAGGTCCATCAATTCACGGCGGTCGAAAGTGACCACCTTGCGGCGCGCTCGCGCCTCAGTCAGTTGATACACCGTCATCGAGCCGCCGCCGCTCACCGCACCCGACACAAATTTGTTGAAATTGTTGCAGAATCCACAGGTGCGGTAAAGCTGTCCCGGAGTCCGTGTGAAATTTGCCAAACCGCGCTTGCCGGGATAGAAACGCCGCGCAAGAAAAAATCCCCTCGTAACCACCGGATATCGCGCGTGGCCGATATTTTCCAAGAAGTCGACGAAGCCCTACGCCAGGACCGCGCGAAGGAGTGGTGGCAGCGCTACGGCAATACGGTGATCGGCGCTGCGCTGGCTGTGGTGCTGGCCGTCGCCGGCTGGAACGGCTGGACGTGGTACCAAACCAGCGAGCGCAGCAAGGCCGGCATGGCCTTCACCGCCGCCGTCGACAACGCCGCCAAGGACCGGACGGCGAGCATCACCGCGCTGGAGAAGCTGGCATCGGGGATCGAGCCCTACGCGTCACTGGCGCGTCTGAAGATCGCCCAGCTCAAGGCCGAAGCAGGCGATCATGCAGCGGCGGCGGCAGCCTTCACGGCGGCGGGTCAGTCGGCCGATTCGCCCGACCTGAAGGATCTGTCGGTCCTGATGAGCGTCATGCAGGTCTTTGACACCGCCAGCCCTGACGAACTGCAGGCGAAGCTGCAGCCGCTGACGGCGCAAGGCCGTCCATGGCGCGCGTCGGCGTTGGAGTTGATGGCTGCCGTGGCGATGAAGCGTAACGACAAGGCTGCGGCGCGGAGCCTGTGGACCGAGTTGCGCGACGATATCACGACGCCGCCGGGGTTGCGGGAGCGGGCGCGCGAGATGGTCGCCATTCTCGGCAGCGACGCCGGCGACAAGAAGAATTGATCAATAGCGCGTAACAGGTAGACGGCCCATGAAACAACCAGCAAGCCTACGTTTGGCCGCCGTGCCGCTGCTCGCCGCTGGCGCGCTGGCTCTTGGGGGCTGTGATCTCTTCAGCTCCAAGGGGCCGCCGCTGCCCGGTGACCGGCAGAGCGTTCTGGCGCCGCAGACCGAAGTCACGGCGGAGACAGGCAGTGGCGACGTCAGTCTGCCTCGTCCTGTGGTCAACGACTCGTGGCCTCAATCCGGCGGCTTCGCCAACTTCGCCATGCAGCACCTCGAGCTTGGCGAGAATCCCCAGATCGCCTGGACAGCGGATATCGGCGCCGGTTCGACGTCCGATCGCCAGCTTCTCGCGCCGCCGGTCATCGCCGATGGGCGCGTCTTCGTGAAGGATGCGCAAGGCACCGTGTCGGCCCTGGAAGCGGCGACCGGCAAGCTGATCTGGCGCAAGACGCTGAAGAACGACAAGAGCCGCGACAACGACGAGTTCGGGGGCGGGATCGCCTACTACTCGGGCCGGCTGTTCGTAACAACGGGCTTTGCGTTCGTCTTTTCGCTGGATCCGGCCACGGGTGACGAAGTCTGGCACGCGTCCGTCTCGGCGCCGGTCCGCGGCGCCCCGACGGTGTTCCAGGACCGCGTCTTCGCCATCAGCATCGACGGACGTCTGCATGCGCTGGCCGCCGCCGATGGCTCCGAGCAGTGGGATTATCCGTCGCTGGCGGAGACCGCGGCCTTCATGGCGGGCACCAGCCCGTCGGCGTCGGGCGACATTGTCGTGGCGCCGTTCAGCTCGGGCGAGCTGGTGGCCTTGCGGCTCGACAACGGCAAGCAGGTCTGGAACGAGTCTCTGATCGGCCAGCGCCGCGGCCCGGGCGGTCCTGTGGCGGCGATGGTCGACATTCGCGGCCGGCCGGTGATCGATCGCGACCGCGCCATCGCCATCGGCAGCGCCGGACAGATCGCGGCCATCGACCTGCGCACGGGCGCGCGGTTGTGGGAAAAGCAGATCTCCGGCGCCCAGACGCCGTGGGTCGCGGGATCGCAGGTCTATGTGATCAGCGGCAGCGCCGAGATCATCTGCCTCAATCGCAACGACGGCAAAGTGCACTGGGTCACGCCGCTGACCGCCTACAAGGACAAGAAGAAGCGTGAACCCATCGTGTGGACCGGCCCTGTGCTGGCCGGTGACCGCCTGCTGATCGGTGGCTCGACGGGCGAGCTGCTGTCGGTGTCGCCCTACGACGGCCGGCCGCTGGGCAAGCTCGACCTGCGGACGCCCATCATGATCGCGCCGGTCATCGCCGACCGTACCGCCTACGTGCTGACCGACACTGGGCGGTTGATCGCGTTGCGGTAAAGGATTCCCTTGTCCCCGCGCGGGCGGGGAGCAGGGAAGAAATGACATGCGCAAGCTTGCCCTGGTAGGCCGGCCCAACGTCGGCAAGTCGACCCTGTTCAATCGGCTCGTCGGTCGTCGGTCGGCGATCGTTGCCGACGATCCGGGGACGACGCGCGACCGTCGCGAAGGCGCAGGAAGGCTGGCCGATCTCGACTTCACGGTCATCGACACCGCCGGCTGGGAAGAAGCCAAGGGCGAGGCGCTGGAAGCGCGCATGCGGCGCCAGACAGAACAGGCCGTCAAGGACGCCGACGCCGTGCTGTTCCTGATCGATGCGCGCGCCGGCGTCACGCCGATGGATGAGAGCTTCGCCCGTTGGCTGCGTCCGCACGCCCGCAAGACCGTGATGGTGGCCAACAAGTGCGAAAGCCGCGACAGCGTGTCCGGCGTTGGCGAGGCATTCGGTCTGGGGCTGGGCGAGCCCGTGCCGCTGTCGGCCGAGCATGGCCTGGGATTGTCCGACCTGCGCGATGCCCTGGTGCCGCTTCTCGCCACGCCCCGCACGGCCGACGAGCCTGCCGACGACGATGACAGCATTGCGCTGGACGCGCCGGCGGATGGTGATGAGGCGGACTGGGAAGGGGAGCCAGACGAACCGCCTGATCGGCCGTTGCAGCTGGCGATCGTCGGCCGGCCCAATGTCGGCAAATCGACTCTGCTCAACCGGCTGCTGGGCGAAGACCGTGTGCTCACCGGTCCGGAAGCCGGCATCACGCGCGATGCGATCGCCGTGAACTGGCAGTTCGACGGACGCCCGATCAGGCTGGTCGATACGGCCGGCTTGCGCCGCCGCGCCAACGTGTCGGAGCGCCTCGAAGCGCTGTCGGCGCGCGACACGCTGGAAGCCGTGCGCTTCGCCGATGTCGTCGTGTTGGCGCTCGACGCCGGGCAGATGCTGGAGAAGCAGGATCTCGCCATCGCCCGCATGGTGGTGGAGGAAGGCCGGGCTTTGGTGATCGCGGTCAACAAGATCGACGCGCTCGCGCGCGGCGATGCGAAGGCCCAGGCAGCGGCGTGGCGCCGACTGCGCGATCGCCTGCAGGCGTCGCTGGCCCAGGTCAAAGGTGTGCCGATCGTCGGGCTGTCGGCGCACTCCGGCCGGGGCGTCGACAAGCTGATGCCGGCGGTGATGAAGATCCACGCGCTGTGGAACCGCCGTATTCCCACCGCCGCTTTCAACCGATGGCTCTCGGCCATGGTCGACCGCAACCCGCCGCCCCTGGTCGACGGTCGTCGCATCCGCATCCGCTACGGCGCCCAGATCAAGTCGCGGCCGCCGACCTTCGCATTGTTCGTCAGCAAGCCGGCGGCCTTGCCTGAAAGCTATACGCGCTACCTGGTGAACGGCCTGCGCGACGACTTCGACCTGCCAGGCGTGCCGATCCGCATCGTGATGCGCAAGCCGAAGAACCCCTACGTCAACGCTGAAGACTAGCCCGACCCACCCGGTCGAACGCCAGCCACGCTGCACCCAGGATTCCGGCGTCCTCTCCTGTTTCGGCCAGCGCGACGCGCGTGCGCTTGAGCAGGAAAGGCCAGGTGAAATCGGGAACATGACGGTTGACCGCGTCGAGCAGAGGCGTGCCCGCCTGGGCGATGCCGCCGCCGATCAGGCAGGCCTGGAGATTGAGCGCGTTGATCAGGATCCCCAGTCCCTGAGCGATGCGGCGGCAGACAGTGTCGATCGCCGCGCGGGCCGCGCCGTCACCGGCGGCGGCGCGCTGGAAGATGTCGGTCGGCGGGCAGTCGGGGATGCCACGGGCCGCTGCGTAGGCGGCCATGAAGCCGCCGACCGAGGCGAAGTCCTCCAGCGTTCGCGGCGCGCCGGCGCGGTCGTCCAGAACGATGGCACCAAGCTCGGGAGGAACGCCGTCATCGCCGGT
>DATEIF010000827.1:0-5190 GCA_035279205.1 Vineibacter sp. | reverse complement strand
CACTGCAGGCCGCCGCACAGGATGGGATGATCGATGCCGAACAGCGCGGTGATCGGCGTCCTGAACAGAGCCGGCCGCATGTCAGCGCGTCAGGATGGTGGTGACGGCGACAGCGGCATCGCTGCCGATCTGGCCGCCATTGTTCTCCGCCAGACCGACCTTGGCGTCGGGCCGCTGGCGTGCACCGGCGGCGGCGCGCAGCTGCTGCGTGATCTCGACGATCTGGGCTACGCCGGTCGCACCGACCGGATGGCCGCGGCTGAGCAGGCCGCCACTGGGATTGACCGACAACCGGCCGCCCAGATCGGTCGCACCGGAGCGGATCAGTGCGCTGGCCTCGCCGTGACGACAGAAGCCCAGGTTCTCGTAGTGGATCAGCTCCGCCGGTGCCGAGGCATCGTGCAATTCCGCGACGTGGATGTCGTCGGGCCCGATGCCGGCCTCCTTGTAGGCCACCGCGCTCGATCGAATGGCGCAGACCGGAGTGGACTCGTCATCGGCCGCCGAGACCAATGCACTCGCCCGCACGAAGACTGGCATGACACCAAGCTGTCGTGCCCTCTGCGCGTCCATCACCACGACGGCAGCAGCGCCGTCACCGATGCCCGAGCACATCGGCAAGGTGAGTGGCGGGCTGATCGTCCGGCTGGCCAGCACGGCCGCGATCGTTGTCTCGTCGCGGAACTGCGCGCAGGCGTTCAGCGCGCCCGCGCGCCGGCTCTTGACGCAGACACGCGCCAGATCCTCGACCGTGGCGCCGGTCTCGGCCATCCATGTGCGCGTCTTGGCGGCGTAGATCTCCATGAAGATCGAGCCGCCGCCCGAAGCCGCGGCGACGGGCCGTGGTTCGTCCAGGTCGACGCCGCTGCCGAGCGCTCTGAATGACACCTGCTTGTCGGCGTGCGACAGCTTCTCGGCGCCCACCACCAGTGCAATATCGGATTGGCCCGCCATCACCGAGGCCACGGCCAGATGGAACGCCGTGCTGCCCGATGCACAGGCGTTCTCGACGTTGACCATGGGCAGCCCGGACAGGCCAGTGCCGCGCAGCGAGGCCTGGGCACGGATCATCTCCTGGCCGGTGACCAGGCCGGCTGCCGCGTTGCCGAAGAACACCCGCTCGACCTGTTGCGGTGTTACGCCGGCATCGGCCAAGGCCGCTGTCACCGCCTCGGCACAGAGCGACCGCAGGCTGCGGTCAGGGAAGCGGCCGAACGGGGTCATGCCGACGCCGGCTACGACGACGGAGCGCATGGGATCGCCTCTCAGATGTTGCGGGACTGCGCCGACCAGAAGCGGTCGCGGATGGCACGTTTGAGCACTTTGCCCACGGCGCTGCGCGGCAGGTCGGGCCAGAACTCGACGGTTTTGGGTGCCTTGACGCTGCCGACGCGCGCCTTGCACAGCGCGATGAGTTCGTCGGCGCCGACCTGCTGGCCGGGCTTGAGCTGGACCACGGCCTTGACCGCCTCGCCCCAGTGCTCGTCGGGCACGCCGATGACGGCGCAGTCCTCGACCGCGGGGTGGCTCCAGATCACCTGCTCCACTTCGCTGGGATAGACGTTGAAGCCACCCGAGATGATGAGGTCGCGCTTGCGATCGACGATGTAGTAGTAGCCGTCGCTGTCGCGATAGCCGATGTCGCTGGTGTGATGCCAGCCGAACTGGCTGGTCTCGGCAGTGGCCGCGGGGTTGTCGAGATAGCCGCGCATGCGCTGGTTGCTGCGCACGACGATCTCGCCGCGCGCATCATCGCCCAGCAGCTGGCCCTGTTCGTCCATGATCCCCATCACCGTGAGCGGCAGCGGCCGGCCGCAGCTCAGCAGGCGATGCACCTGCGCCGGGTCACGCACCGCATCGGCGATGTCGGCTGGCGACAGATAGGAGATCATCGGGCATTCGCTCTGGCCATAGATCTGGCCCAGCACCGGCCCGAACACCGCGATGGCCTCGCGCAGCTTGTCGGCGGATACCGGCGCGGTGCCGATCAGCATGTAGCGCAAGGCGCTGTAGTCGAAGTCGCCCCGCCGCGGATGCGTGAGCATGGCATAGAGCAGGGTCGGCGGCAGGACGATGGTCGAGATCCGCTCGTCCTGAAGCGTCTGCAGCACCATGCCGGGATCGGGCCTGGCCATGAAATGCATGCTGCCGCCGCGCGCCAGCGCGTGAAAACCCACCAGGCCGGCGGCATGGGTCATGGGTGCGGCCACCAGGTATCGCGGCGGCCGGTCATAGGGTAGCGCCGCGAGGTAAGCAGCCGTGTTCACCTCGGCCTGCAGATGCGCGTGCGCCACGCCCTTGGGCGTTCCGGTGGTCCCGCCGGTGAGAGTGATGCGGTAGACCCGCATCGGGTCATCGGGCAGCAGCGCCGGCGGCGTCGCGGCCGCATCGCCCAGCCAGTCGTCGAGCGAGGGCCCCAGCGCGCCGGTGCGATCCAGGCATACCAGCTGGCGCAGGGTCGTCGCCTCGCGGGCCAGAGCCTGCGCCTCTGCTTCCATGGCGCTGTGATAGAAGAGCAGTTGCGCCTTGCCGAACTGCAGGTGCACCAGGTTGTCCTTGTGCGCCGCGCGCGCGTTGAGCGCGACGCTCAATGCCTCGGCGCGGAAGACGCCCAGCATGGCCAGGAAGCCCGGCACGCCGTTGGGGCTGAGCGTGCCCGCAGCGTCGATTCCGTGGCTGCGCATCCGGTTGGCGATGCGATAGGTCAACGCCTGCACGGCGCGAAAGCTCAGTCGCTGCTGGCTGTCGCCGAGGCATGGCGCCTCCGGTGCCAGCGAGGCGCCATGGTCGAAGAAGTCGATCTGCCGCATGGGCGCTCCGCAGACTCAGGCGCTGAACGCGAAGCCACCGTTGACGGCGTAGGTCTGCCCGGTGACCCAGGCCGCCGCGTTCGAGGCCAGGAAGAGGATGGCATGTGCCGCATCGGACGGCTGCCCGAGACGGCGGATCACGTAGTTGCCCAGGATCTTGCGCCGCCGCTCGGGATCCTCCAGGCGCGCCGCCAGACCCGGCGTCTGGATGGCCGCCAGCGACACGCAGTTGGCGGCAACATTGTAGCGACCGACCGCGCGCGCCAGCCCGCGCATGAACCCGGCAGCACCGGCCTTGGCGCCGGAGTACACGACGAAGTTTGCATCACCGACTCGGCCAGCGTCGGAAATGACGGTGACGATGCGCCCTACCTGGCGCTCGATCATGCCCGGCAGCACGGCATGGCAGCAGTTCATGACACCATAGAGGTTGGTGCCCAGCCAACGCTGCCATTCCGTCGGATCGGTTTCCCAGAATTTCGGCAGGTCACCGATCGCTTCGGGACCGGCATTGCCGGCGTTGTTGACCAGGATATCGATCGGTCCTGTGGCTGCATGCGCCTGCTGCACCATGCGGCGCACACCGGCGAAGTCGGTGACGTCCGCCGCGATCGCCACGGCGCGGCCGCCACCGGCGTTGATCTCCTGCACGACAGCCTCGGCACGCTCGGCATGAAAATCGTTGACGATGACCAGCGCACCGCGCGCCGCCAGCAGGTGTGCCGTTTCGCGGCCGACGCCCTGCCCGGCACCCGTCACGAGCGCGGTCTTGCCGGCGAGATCGAAGGCATCGTCCATGTCACACCTCACTCGATCGCGATGCCGGCCGTGCGGATGACATCCGCCCACCGCGCACGCTCGGCCTGCAGGAAAGCGGTGAACGCCTCCGGCGACCCCGTCGCCACCTCGGCCGATTGCTGTTCGATCTTCGCGATCACGTCGGTCGCGGTCAGTGCCTTGTTCAAGGCACTGCCCAGGCGCGCGACGACGGGACCGGGCGTGCCCGCCGGGACCAGCATGCCGGCCCATCCGCTCACCGCGTAGCCCGGCAGGCCGGCTTCGGCGATCGTCGGCACATCGGGCAACTGCGGCGATCGACGCGGCCCGGCCACCGCCAATGGCCGCAGCTTGCCCGACTGGATGTGCGGCAGCACGCCGGCGATGTTGCTGATCATGATCGGCACCTGCCCACCGACCAGGTCGGCCAGTGCCTGGGCATCGCCCTTGTAAGGGATGCTTTCGATCCGAACGCCGGCCTGGGCGATGAACAGCTCCATCGCGAGATGCGGCGAGCTGCCAACGCCGGGCGCCGCATAGGAGAGCTGGCGCGGCCTGGCGCGCGCCTGCTCGATCAGGTCGCGCACGGTCTTGAACGGTGTCGAGGGATGCACGACCAGGACGCTCTGGACCGAGATCATCTGGCCGATGGCGGCGAAATCCCGCGCTGCGTCGTACGGCATCGATTTCAGCAGGCTGGGATTGATGGTCAACGGGCCCGGCGTGCCGATCAGCAGCGTGTACCCATCGGGCGCCGACCGGGCGACGCTCTCAGCCCCGATATTGCCGCCGGCGCCCGGCTTGTTGTCGACCACGATCGGCTGGCCCAGATCCTCGCTCATCTTCGCCGCGATCAGTCGCGCGAAGATGTCGGTCGTGCCACCCGGTGCAAACGGCACCACCATGCGCAGCGGCCGCTCCGGATAACGCAAGCCGGCATCGTGGGCCTGCGTCAGCGTCGCCGACGCGATCAAAGCGACGATCGAACCCAGCAAGACTCGGATCGCATGCCGCATGATCTGAGATACCTCTCCCGCCTCTTGTTACTGATGAGTATACTTTATCGACTATCACGTCTACAAGATCACACCTGCAACGGCGGAAGGGTGGCCATGCTAGACGTTCAAGGCACCGATCTCGTGGCGATCGACCGCCCGGCGGCATCTGTGGCGCGCATCGCCATCAACCGGCCGGAGCGGCGCAATGCGCTTAACCCAACCCTGCGCGAGAAGCTCGCGGATACCGTCACCCAGCTGACAGCCGATCCCTCGGTCAGGGCGATCGTGCTGACCGGCACTGGCGGCCATTTCTGCGCCGGTGGCGATCTCGACAGCCTGTCGGCGCTGCCCAAGGAAGACGTCGGCGCCCTGCTGGCGCGTGGACACCGCCTGTTGCGGACGATCATGGAGGCCGGCAAACCCGTCGTCGCGGCGGTTGAAGGCGCCGCCGCCGGCGGTGGCGCGGGCCTGGCCCTGGCCGCCGACCCGGTCGTGATGGGCCGCGGCGCCCGGTTCGTCCTGCCCTTCTTCCGCATCGGCCTGGTTCCCGACTACGGGGTCGTCCATGCCCTGGTACGTCGCGCCGGTATCGCTGCCACACGCCG
>DATEIF010000826.1:0-8893 GCA_035279205.1 Vineibacter sp. | reverse complement strand
CTCACCGAGTCGAGCGGCGGCACGGTGAGCGTGCTGGGACACGACCCGATCCGCGACCCGCTGGCGGTGAAGCGGCGCGTCGGCTACCTGCCCGATGCGGTCGGCTTCTACGACAACCTGTCGGCGCGCGAGAACCTGCACTACACGCTGCGCCTGGCCGGCCTGCCACGCGCCGACGCGACGCGGCGCATCGAAGAGGCGATGGCGCGCGTGCGCTTGTCCGATGTGCTCGACAAGCGGGTCAGCACGTATTCGCGCGGCATGCGCCAGCGGCTGGGCATTGCCGAGATCGTCGCCAAAGGCGCCGAGATCGCCATCCTGGACGAGCCGACATCCGGCCTCGACCCGCACGCCACCGTCGAGCTGCTGGACATGATCCGCGACCTCAAGGCCGACGGCGTCGCCGTGCTGCTGTCCTCGCACCTGCTCGACCGCGTGCAGAGCATTTGCGATCGCGTCGCGCTGTTCAACCGCGGCGTCATCGCCATGCAGGGCACCGTCAAGGAACTGGGCCAGAAGGTGCTGGGCGCCGGTCATGCGATGCAGGTCGAAGCCGACGGCGTCGACGTCGAGGCCACGCTGCGCGCCGTCGCCGGCGTGCAGAAGCTGGAGCGCGACGGTCGCGGCTGGAAGCTGATCGCCGACCGCGACATCATGGCTGATGTCGCGCAGGCCATCGTGCAGGGCGGCGGCCGGCTGCAGCGCCTGGCCTCGGCCGAACCCAGTCTCGAGGCGATCTACACCCGGTATTTCGAGGAGCACAAGAATGCGGCGTGAGGGTTCGCCCTTTACCGGGGTTGGCGTCGTCTTCCTGAAGGAATACGCCGATCATCTCAGCAGCGTGCGCATGCGCGTGCTGGAGCTGCTGGTGGTGGCGATCGGCGTCGCCGTCGTGGCGCTGGCCATCGACGGCCTGCGCAAGACCGTCACCCGCGATGATTTTCTGTTCCTCAACCTGTTCCTCTATCAGCAGGAGGGCAGCGCCATACCGTCGTTGCACGGCACGCTGACCATCCTGGTCCCGCTGATGGCGATCGGCCTGGGGTTCGACGCGGTCAACAGCGAGTTCAACCGCCGCACGATGAGCCGGATCCTGGCCCAGCCGATCTATCGCGATGCCTTGCTGGTCGGCAAGTTCCTGGCCGGCTTGTGTACGCTGGCCACTGCGCTGATCACCTTGTGGCTGCTGGTCGTGGGCCTGGGACTGTACTTCATCGGCGTGCCGCCCAGCAGCGATGAAGTCGCACGCGGTGTCGCCTTCCTGATCATCGCCATCGCGTTTGCCGGCGTGTGGCTGGCGATCGCGATGTTCTTCTCGGTGGTCTTCCGATCAGCCGCCACGTCGGCGCTGTGCGCGCTCGGCTTGTGGCTCTTCCTGGCTCTGGTGTGGCCGAGCCTTGTCGAGGTGATCGCGACGGCGGTCGCGACGCCCGATCCGCTGGCCGCGCGTGTCGGCCTGCCGAGCGACTCGTACGTCGCCTGGTTCCAGAGCCTGGCACGCCTGTCGCCGATGGCGCTATTCAGTGACGCGAGCCTCGCCGTGCTGCAGCCGCAGCCCGAGGCGGCCTTCATGCGCAACCCCACCATCGGGATGATCAACCAGATGCAAGGCATGGTGCGCGGCGGCTCCCTGCCCTTGAACGAGAGCCTGCTGGCAGCCTGGCCGCAGCTCACCACCTTGATCGCGGCGGTCATCGTGATCTTCGCCATCACCTACGTCGCCTTCCAGCGCCAGGAGGTGCGGGCGTAGCGCGTCATCAGCCGCTGGTGCGATTGGCCGGCCGCAGCAGCGACAGGGGCCCGCGCACGATGCGCAGCAGACCGGCGGCGCTCGACAGGCTGTGCACCGATCGCCGCGCCTCGAGCAGCAGGTGGCGCAGCACCAACGGGTCCGTCGTGCCCGCCGTCTCCTGGACGAAGGAGAGGCGGTGGATCGAATAGAGCCCGACGAGGCACGCCAGGCCGAAGAAGAACGTCCACGCGTGGAAGTTCAGCACCTGCAGCGTGAGGGCCGCGTCGGTGCCCTTCCATGTCAAGCCCAAGGTCAGCTCATGCGCCGCAAAGAAGTCGGCACCGAGCCCGCCGATGATCGGCGCGACGGCGGCGCAGGCCGACGTCGTCACGCTGTTGGCGGCCAGATAGGCTGTCGCCTGGCCGGGCGGTGAAAGCTTCATGGCAATGTTGTTGGATGCCAGCGCCATGCCGGCCGTCGCCACGCCCATCAGGACGTGAATGGCGATCAGCAGATAGATCGTCAGCGATTGAATCCACGGCAGACCGGTCAAGCTCCAGGCCAGCGTGCAGGCCAGGAAAAGCGGCGCGCAAACGCCGAGCACGGCCTTGTTGCTGAAGCGGTCGATCAGGGCACCCCACAAACTGAGCGCCGCAAGATTGCTGAGCTGGCTGGCGATGGTCAGCAGCATGACCATGGTCATCGAGTAGCCCAGCGACTTCAGCATGTAGACGCTGAAGAACGGCGCGGCGAGATTGGCGGCGAAGTTCCACGACGAGAGGAACACGATCAGCCGCCGGAAATTGCCGTCGCGGAAAGGGGCCGACAGCATCTCGAGCGGATGCATCCGGCGCTCGACGGGTGCCATCGGCTGGTCGGGCGTGATGCGCAGGAGATAGACGCCATAGAGGCCGATCAACGCACTGAGGCCAAACAGGATGGAATAGCCCAGCGCCGGGTACTGCGGCACGCCGTCTTTCCAGATGTCGATCACCAAACCGCCGAGAAATGCCAGACCCGTCGCCAGGCCGGTTGTCGCGGCGGTACGCCGACCGAAGAACCGACCGTACGCCGCGGGCGGCACCAGATCGCGCATCCACGAATTCCAGGCGCAGCCGCCGACGGCGCCCAGCGCCTGATGAACCGCGAGCAGCCCGATCAGCATCACGACGCCGCCGGAAGGGCCCAGCAGCGGCGCCGCTGCCGCCGCGAGCAGGAAGCAGCGGCCGATCCCCGCGGACCACGTGCAAATGGCACGGCGCGTCCGCAGGCGCTCGACCAGCACGACGGCAGGCAGTTGCAGAAGCTGCACGGCAAAGGGCACGGCCGCCAACAGGCCGATGGCGAGGTTGCTGGCGCCGATCTCGACCGCGAAGCCGGCGAGAAAGACGCCTGTCGTCAGCGTGCCCATGGCCTCGCTGGCCAGGCCGTCGTAAAGAACCAGCCGGAACGTCCGGTCAACGACGCCGGCGCGCGATGCCTTGGTGCTGATCTCGTCGGCATTCAGTTGGATGTGCGACTGAGCCACGCGTTCCCTCACGCCAACAACACCGCTGATAACATGCCAAGCGCGCCGCCGTTCCCAGGCGGGACCTCGGAAGCGCGGGCCTTGGGGTCAAGGGGCGATATGAACGGGGACCTGAGTGCGGCGTACCGGCCTTGTCGCGCCGGCTGCGGCCTGATACCCAGCCGTCATGCAGCAGCCGGTCCGCATCGCGCCATCGATTCTATCCGCCGACTTCGCGGCCCTGGGCCGCGAGGTCGAGGCCATCACAGCGGCCGGCGCCGATGTCGTGCATGTCGACGTGATGGACGGACACTTCGTGCCCAACATCACCATCGGGCCTGCCGTGGTAAAGGCGCTGCGGCCGCACTCGTCGCTGCCGTTCGACGTGCACCTGATGATCTCGCCGGTCGATGCCTATGTGCCCGACTTCGCCAAGGCCGGCGCCGACATCATCTCGTTTCATCCCGAGGCCGGGCCGCATCCGCACCGCACCATCCAGCTGATCAAGTCGCTGGGCAAGAAGGCGGGGCTGGTGCTGAACCCGGCGACGCCGGCCGGCGTGGTCGAGCCGGTGATCGGCGACATCGACCTGATCCTGGTGATGAGCGTCAATCCCGGCTTCGGCGGCCAGAGCTTCATCGCCAGCCAACTCGCCAAGATCGCTGCCCTGCGCCGCATGATCGATGCGTCGGGCCGCACCATCGACCTCGAGGTCGACGGCGGCATCAACCCGCAGACGGCGCAGCAATCGATCGCTTCCGGCGCCGACATGCTGGTGGCGGGCACCGCCGTCTTCAGCGGTGGCGCCGATCGCTACGCCGCCAACATCAAAGCGCTGCGCGGGACGTAAGGATTCCCTTTGGACCGCGCGCGTCCACGCGCGCATTCGCTCGTGAAGTGGAAAGCGAAATCCTTCGGCGCGGGCGCGCCGATGCGCGCGTGGACGCGCGAAGTCCAAAAAGTTCAGACGTAATGGTCGAAGACGTAGCCGCCCTTCAGGTCGCTCCAGGCCCAAGCCTCGCCGACGTGCAGGCCGCCGCCGTTGATGGCGGCCAGCCACGATAGCTCAGGGGCGCGCACGTCGAGTGCCTCCAGGCCGAACCGCGCGGCATCGTCGGCCGCGACATCGACATGCACCGGCGCGTCGTGGATGGAGGGGGCAAACGCGTCGGCCTCACTCGCCAGCGTGCCGAGATCGACCATCGGATCGACCAGGGCGGCGGGGATCATGACATCGGCGGCGGCCGAGAACGCAGGATGATCAGCCGCCAGATGCACACCCTCGCCGTGGCCGTCGAACACCAGGTCGAGCCCCGGCGCCGACAGCCCGGCCAGCCGCGCCGCATCGTGCGTGGCACCCGACCAGTCGCCGGTCCCGTCGTCGCCGGCGTGAAGCGGTGCATCGCCGCGCGGCGCCATCTCGACCAGACCGCGGGCGCGGAACAGCAGGTCAAGCGGCACGTCGTCCAGCCCCAGTGCTTCGACATGACCGAGCACGGCGGTCAGGTCGACGCCGTGGGCGGGGTTGGCCATCGGAGAGACCGCCATGACACCGGCGCCATCCCCGGACGAGGACGATACGACGGCACGGGCGGCGGTGACGGCCGAGGAGGGGATCTCGTTCATCACTTCACCAGGAACGACTGCCCTTTGCGGACATCGTTGCATTTGTTGGTTTAACTATAAACCCTAAAGCGCGGATTTGGTAGGGATTTTTCTGTATAAGAACGGAGCGTACGGTCAGTTCGGCCCGGTACCTGGAAGCGCTGGTTTATTGACACACCGTCATCCCGAGGGCGCCGGTATTAGAGTACGCGGCCGTCGGGCACCCACTCGCTCTTGTGGTCCTCGATTTCCAGCACCCACAGATCGGGATCGCGCGCCACCTGGCGGGCGATATAGGCGTCGGCATCGGGCTCCGGCACCGGTTCGGGGCCGGTGGCGCGGGTCCAGGTCGGCTCCTCGTCGAGCGCATTAGCCGGCGCGTAGACCATGGTGCCGGCGGCGAAGCGCACGACCTTGATCAGCACCGAGCCGGCATCGGGATCGCCGCGCCGCGCGACGTAGGCGGCGATGTTGCGCCGGTCACACAACCGCACCTGGGCGGAGACCCACAAACCCGTGGTCAATCCCATCGCCATGCCGCGACCCCGACTATCCCAGCGCCGCGTCGAGGCCGGCGAAGACCGGCCGCGCGCGCTGCCAGCGATAGCGCACCAGGGTCACGCCATGGCGGGCCAGCGCGGCCAGCATCGGGCCCGCCGCTTCCGGCACCACGAGGATGGCGCGCACCCCGTCGCCGGCACCGGCGCCGCGCAGCAACAGGCGGCCGACGGCGCGCTCCAGGGCTGCGGCGGAGGTACCGGTCTCCAGCTCGATGAGGCGCGCGGCGGACTTGCGGCTGGCGAACAGTGGCGCGCTGGGCGCGCCATCGCCGATCAGGCCGCGCTGGTTCAGCTCCTCGCCGAGCGCATCCAGCAGCAGGCCGCGGTCGCACAAGGCCGCCAGCGACACGGGCTCGGCAAACGGCACGGCATCCTCGGCGAAGCCCCGTCGCGCCGCTCCGGCCGCGCCGACGACGGCGGACACCACCAGCGATGCGGGCATCGGTGCATCGCCATCGACGGGCTGGCGCTTGTAGCGGTGCACTGCCTGCACGAAGCGGCCGATCTGGCGGCCCAGCCGCGGCCCATCCAGCGGCGCGATCAGCAGCAGCTCGCCCTGGCGTCCGTCGGGCCAGCGCACGGCCTGCCAGTTGCCGCCGGCGAGAAAGGCGCGAAACGCCGGCCGGCGCCGGCCGGTGCGCCCACCGCCGATCTTGCCGCTGTGCGCCAGGTAGAGCCGCCCCGCCTCGTCGCGCACCAGTGCACCCGCGAGCCTGCGGTCGGCGCCCTTCACCGGGATGTTGACCTCGCAGGTGGCGCTCTCGCTGCGCGTGGGCATGCGCGGTGCATGGCCGAACATCAGGCTGTGACGGCCGGGGTGGCGCGACGCGTCGAGGCGCCACCAGAAGCGATCGTCGCGCAGCCAGACGATATCGCCGCGCACGCCGCCGCCGCCATGCCAGGAGATGGAGATGTCGGGCACCGACACGCCCGCCAAGCGCCGGCGCATCCCGCGGAGCGCCTCAGCGATCGGCCGGGTTGCGGTCACCACTTCGAGCATCCGCCGACTATAGCGGCGCGATTGCGTCGGAGGAAATACCAGCCCTTCTCCCGCGCAGGTGCTACGGAGTGGACACATTTCGTCCTGAGCGCAGCAAAGGACCCTGCAGCGATTCGGCCAGCCACGAGCGGCGCTGGCGACGGCTGGGACCGCGCCGCTCTAGCGGCGCTCATGGCCGCAGGCCGGCGCTATCGCGCCGGTGCGTCGCTGGAGCGACGCGGTCCGACCCGTCATCACCAGCAGCGGGTCTGTAGCGCGCAGGCGGGGGAGAAGGCTAGCTCGCGAAGACGGGCATGCGCACATTGCCCGACGGCCGGTAGGTCAAGCCATCGAGCAGCGCCTGCGGCAGCAGGCCTGTCGCCAGCAGCCGTGCCACCGCGGCCCGCGTGATGGACGCCGCGACGCGCTCACCGGGGCAGGCGTGCACGGCGGCGCCGAAGGTGAAGACGCGCCGGTCGGCACGCGCGATGTCGAACCGCGCCGGATCGCGGTTGACCGCCGGGTCGCGACCGGCGGCGGCCAGCACGACCAGGACGGCATCGCCAGCCTTCACCGCCTGGCCGGCGACGACGGCGTCCTGCGCCAGGAAGCGTCGCGTGTTGTGAACGGAGGGATCGTGGCGCATCACCTCGTGCACGACATCGCGCAGAAGGCTGTCATCGTCCCTCACCCGCGCGTCGACCTCGGCATGGCGGGCCAGCGCCACCAGCGTGTTGCCGATCAGGCCGGCGGTCGCCTCGTACGTTTGCGACAGGAAGCCGATGCCGTTGGCGACGATCACATCGAGGGCCGGCTTGCCCACATGCCCGGCTTCGCGCGCCAGGCGGACGAGAAGTCCGTCGGTGTCCTGACCATCCGCCAGGATGTGGTGGAACATCTCCAGCAGCTGCTCGGCAGCCGCCTTGCCGGCGGCGCGCTGCGCGTCATCGGCCGCCGGTCCGATGCAGCGCACGAAGTCGCCCGCCCATTGCGCGAGCTGCGCCATGCGATCATCGGGCACGCCCAGCAGGCTGCCCACGACATGGACCGGCAGCGCGAAGAGCACGTCGTTCAACGCCCGCGAGCCGACCAGCCGCCGGGCCCAACGATCCGCCAGCGGCGCGACGTGCCCGTCGTCGACGGCTTGCAGGGTGGCGACAATGGCCTGCTTGAACGGGCAGTGGCCGGCGCCGTCGTTCATGCGCACGAGGTGGCGGAAAATCGCGCCGGCCGGCGAGTCCACGAGTGCCGCCGGCACCGGCTCGGCCGGCGGCCGCACGCGGCCATGCGCGCAGCTCAGTGCTGCCGTGACGGCGTCGGCGCTCGTGGCGATCCAAAGACCGAGCGCATCGTCGCGATAGAAGGGCCGCCGCGTCACGAGGTCGGCATAGTACGGATAGGGATCGGCGTGCGTGACGGCGGCGATCGGATCGGACGGCGGCTGCATCGGCGTTGCTCCGGCTGGGCCCGGCGGCATTGTCGCCAGGGCCACGCCGGGGTCACGCACCATCGGTTCGGCCCGCATCGAACCGAGAGTCGCGGTTCACGCCTTGGCGATATCCTCGATCGCTTCCTCGGCCTCCTCCTCGATCTCCGGGACGCCCTTCTTGCGTGCCATGGTGGCGAGCCGAATGTAGCGCTGGCGGAATTTTTCGATGTCCTCCTCGGAGAGTTCCTCGAGATTGAGCAGCGAGTTGTGCGCCTCGGCGGTGGCGCGCAGCAGCTCGTCGAGCTTGATCTGCACCGCCGCCGCGTCGCGGTTCTGCGTGTTCTGGATGAGGAAGACCACGAGGAACGTGACGATCGTGGTACCGGTGTTGATCGTCAACTGCCAGACATCCGAGAAGCCCACGAACGGGCCCACCGCAGCCCAGATGATCACCGCCAGGCAGGCCAGCGCGAACACCACCGGCCTGCCGACATAATGAGCGACCCGACTCGCAAAGCGCGTGAACCTGTCCGCTCGCTTCATGAAGGCCTCCGCGCCGGCAAACGGTCCAACGGGGATCACCGATGGGCGGTTCCTCCTTCTTTTGCAGCGGACGTGGAACCCGCTCGCCGCACGTTGCGTTGGCTGGCTGGGAACCTTCACCGGGTCCCCGTGTCTCCCGAACCCCAAAGACTTGCCCCGCCTCAATGGCGGGGCTCTTCTTTTAATATTCAATATTATCAATAAGTTACTCACGAACCACGGCCCACTGACATAGTTTTGTCATCCCCTCGCATCAAGTTTGGTCGTCCGGTCTTGACCTCTAATGCTGCAGTGCACAAATGGCGGCGATGGCGGTCCGACAACGCGTGTCCGACAAACTTCAGCAGTTGGCGGACCGTTGCCGCACCCCGGCGCGGCGGTCGACGGCGCGGCGCATTGCCGTCGCCCTGCAGGGCGGCGGTTCCTACGGCGCATTCACCTGGGGCGTGCTGGACCGTCTTCTCGAGGACGAGGCCATCATCATCGACGCCGCCAGTGGCGCGAGCGCCGGCGCGGTCAACGCCGTGGTGATGGCGTC
>DATEIF010000825.1:0-7891 GCA_035279205.1 Vineibacter sp. | reverse complement strand
CGCCCAGGGTTGGGCGAGAAATGCACAGGCCCGATGATCTACACTCCAGGCGTGACCAAGCGTGATCATCTCGACTGGAACGATCTGCGTTTCTTCCTTGTCGCTTTGCGATCGGGAACGCTGGCCGGGGCGGCGCGCACGCTCGGCGTCGAACACTCGACGATCAGCCGCCGGCTCGCGGCCCTGGAGCGGTCGCTGGATGCCGCGCTGGTCATCCGGCGTCCCGACGGGCTGCAGGCCACCCCGCTGGGCGACAAGCTGATGGCGCTTGCCCAGGACGCCGAACGCGCCGTGCTGGCCGTCGAGGCGTTGGCGGCCGCCGAGAGGAAGCGCGTGCGGCTGGCCGTGCCGTCCGGTTTCACGGCGTTCTTCAGCACGCATCTCGCGGGCGTCCATCATGACCTGCCGGGTGTCTCGCTCGAGCTGCTGAGCGGCAGCCGGCCCGTCGATCTGTCGCGCGGCGAGGCCGAGCTCGCGCTGCGGATCGGTCCGGTGGCCGACGAGGATCTGATCGCCCGCAGGGTCGGCGATGTCGGCTGGTCGCTCTACGCCGCGCCGGCCTACCTCGATCGCCGGCCGGCACCTGTCGATCCGCGCGATCTCACGGGCCATGACATCGTGGGCTACGATGCCATCCTTGCTGCCGTCCCCGGCGCGCAGTGGATCGAAAAACACGGCGCGGGGGCGACGTTGGTGCTGCGCAGCCGGGAGCTCGCCGACATGGTCGCGGCCGCCGCGGCAGGGGCTGGGCTGGCCGTCCTGCCGTGCATGCTGGCCGAGACCGAGCCGGCCCTGCGCCGCCTGACCGACGATGTGCTGGGCCGGCGCGCGATGTCGCTCGTCTACCGGCGCGAGATGCTGCTGTCTGAAACAGTGCGCGGCGTCATCGCCTTCATCACGTCCGTCATCCGCACGCAGGCCGCCCGAATCAGCGGCGCGACGCCCGCTACTGCCGGCTCATCGCCACCACATGATCGGCGATCGCGAGCGCTGCCGTGAGGCCGGGCGATTCGATGCCGAACAGGTGGATCAGGCCGGCAATGCCGTGCGTCTCGCGGCCGTGGAAGGTGAAGTCCTGCGCCGGCGCGCCCGGCGGCACGATCTTGGGCCGCAGGCCGGCGTAATCCGGCTGCAGCGCGCCGTCCTTGAGGCCCGGCCAGTAGCGCCGCACGGCGGCGTAGAACTTGTCGCCGCGGCTGTGGTCGATGGTGTAGTCGATGGTGTCGATCCATTCGACATCAGGCCCGAAGCGCGCCTGGTTGCCGAGATCGAGCGTGATGTGCACGCCCAGGCCGCCCGGCACCGGAACGGGATAGATCAGGCGCGAGAACGGCGCCCTGCCCATCAGGCGGAAATAGTTGCCCTTGGCGTAGTAGGCCTGCGGGATGGTGTTGTAGAGCGCGCCCTGGAAGCGGCGTGCCAGATCCGGTGCATGCAGCCCGGCGCTGGTCACGACCAGCCGGGCACGCAGGGTCATGGGATCGGCGCCGCCGATATCGAGTTCGATGCCGTCCTCCAGCACGCGGCCGCGCTCGACGGGACTGTGGAAGGCGAGCACGGCGCCGGCGGTTTCGGCATCGCCCTGCAGCGCCAGCATGAAGGCGTGGCTGTCGAGGATCCCGGTGGTGGGCGACAGCAGCGCGCCGGTGCACTGCAGGTTGGGCTCCATCGTCATCGCCTCGGCCGCCGTGAGGAAGCGCATGCCCTCCACACCGTTGGCCTCGGCGCGGGCCTTGATGCTGGCCAGGGTCTCGCGCTCGGCCTCGGTGGTGGCGACGATCAGCTTGCCGCAATTGTTGTAGGGAACCCCGTGTTCGTCGCAGTAGTGGTACAGCGCCCGCCTTCCGGCGACGCACAGGCGCGCCATGTTGCTGTCCTTGGGGTAGTAGATGCCGGCGTGGATCACCTCGCTGTTGCGCGAGGAGGTCTCGGTCCCGATCGCCTCCAGCGCCTCGACAAGGATCACCTCGCGCCCGGCCAGGGCCAGGGCGCGCGCGATGGCGATACCCACCACGCCGGCGCCCACGACAACACAATCGACAGTTTCCACGCTCATGGCACCGCACTGTAGTGGGGCGGCGGGCAAGATGCCACAGGGCGTCGTTGCACTACCGGCGCCGGCGCCTATGATCGGAGGCGATGAAAAAAGCAAGGTCTCTCCGCCGGGCGGCTCTCGTGACCGGTGCCGGCAAGCGTATCGGGCAGGCGTTCGCCGAGGCACTGGCAGCCGATGGCTGGTTCGTCTTCGTGCACTATCACCAGTCGGCGGCCGAGGCGCACGAGACGGTGCGGCGGATCCGCGCCGGCGGCGGTGCGGCGAAGGCGGTTCGCGCCGACCTCGGGTCGGCCAGGGCCGCCGCGGCGCTGGTCGACCGCTGCGCGGCGTCCGACATGGTGCTGGCGTGCATTGTCAACAGCGCGTCGGTGTTCGAGCTCGATCGCATCGCGTCGGTCATGGCGCCGTCGTTCGACAAGCACATGGCGGTGAACCTGCGGGCGCCGCTTCTGATCGCGCAGGCGTTTGCCCGCCAATTGCCCGATGACGAGACCGGCGTGATCGTCAACCTGCTCGATCAGAAGCTGTGGAACCTCAATCCCGACTTCATGAGCTACACCCTGAGCAAGATCGGCTTGCAGGGCCTGACGACTTTGCTGGCGCAGTCGCTGGCGCCGCGCATCCGGGTTGCCGGCATCGCGCCGGGACTGACCCTGCGCAGCGGCAGCCAGACCGACGAGCGCTTCGAGGCCCAGCACACCGCCAATCCCCTGGGCGTCGGCGTCACGCCGGCGCATCTCGTGGCGGCACTGCGCTTCATCCTGGCGACACCCAGCTACACCGGCGACACGATCGTGATCGACAGCGGCGAGCATCTGACCGGCCGGCCGCGTGACATCGCCTTCGATCGTCGTGCCACCAAGGCGAAGCGCCGATGACGCGCGACATCCAATCGGCGGCCGATCTGCTGGCACAATATGGCCAGACGCGACGCATCTTCCTGCGCAACTACCGCGTGATGGCCAATATCGGCATCCACGATTTCGAAAAGCAGGGACCGCAGGCGCTGCTGATCAACGTCGAGCTCTACCTGCGCCCCCCGGCTGCGGCGCTGAACGACGATGTCGCCAATACGCTCGACTATGATTTCCTGCGGACGGGTATCGCCGGCCTGGTGGCGGCACGGCACTTCAACCTGCAGGAGACGCTGGTGCACGCCATCCTCGACCTGTGCCTGTCGCGCGACGAGGTGTTGCTGGCCCGTGTGTCGAGCGAAAAACCCGACGTCTATCCCGACTGCGAAGCGGTCGGCTATGAGGCCACCCGCGCGCGATAAGCGCGGAACCATTTCAAGCCCCAGGCGTACTTCCTGAAACCCGCCATCGGTCGGGTAGGGAGAGGCCGATGCGGATCGTGGTGGTTGGTGGGCTCGTCGCGGCCGGGATCGTTTGCGGCGCCGGGTTTGCCCAAGCCGACGACGCCTTGGCGCCACCGGCCGGTGGCCGGGACATGCGCGAGCCCAAGGCCATCATCACCTTCCAGATCGAGAACGACCTCTTCAGCCGGTGGGCCAAATCGGACCGCGATTACACCAATGGTGTCCGCCTCGGCTGGCTGTCGGCACCCACGGCGATGCCGGACTGGCTGGTGGGGGCAACGACGGTGCCAGCGATCTTCGGCGAGCGCGCCGCCGATAGCGTCGTGCGGCGCTGGGGTGTGTCGATCGGACAGAACCTCTACACGCCCAGCGACACCGGTGCGCGCAACCTGATCGCCGACGATCGCCCGTACGCCGGGTGGCTCTATCTCGGTTTCGCCTTGCAGTACACGTACCTCGCCGGCGACACCCCGGTGCGGCTCGATACGCTGCAACTTGATCTCGGTGTCGTCGGTCCGGCCGCCGGCGGACGCTTTGTGCAGAACAATGTCCATGCGTTGATCGGTGCCGACAAGGCACGCGGCTGGCGTAACCAGCTGCGCAACGAGCCCACCGTCAATCTTACGTTCGAGCGACGCTGGCGCGTGGGGCGTCTGGATCTGGCTTTACCGCTGGGCCTGGAGTCGGATGTCATCCCAAGGGTTGGCCTCGCGGTCGGCAATGTCGCGACCTACGCGGCGATTGGCGGCATCCTGCGGATCGGCAACGATCTGCGCAATGATTTCGGGCCGCCACGGGCGCGCCCGGCCATGCCGGGAGCCGAGACCTTCACGGCCCATGATGATTTCGGCTGGTACTTCTTCGTCGGTGTCGATGGACAGGCGCACCTGCAGAACATTTTTTTGGACGGGAACACGTTCCGTCGCAGCCACCGTGTCGATCGATATCCGTTCGTTCTGGATGTGCAAGCCGGACTCGCCTTTCTGTTCCGCAACGTCCGCGTCAGCCTGACGCACGTCCTGCGATCGCCGGAGTTTTCTGAACGCGATCGCTGGCAGCAGTTCGGATCCATCAGTATCGCCTTCCGTTACTGAGCCTATTGGAACCCTCACCAGAGAGTTGCGGTGATGGAGTACGTTGCAGCGTTGGTTGGCGACGGGTGGCCGGTGCGGGTGGTGTTCGTTGCGGCGGCATTGGCCCTGACCGCCATGGTTTACGAAGCGGCGATGGCGCTGGTGCGCCGCAGCCGGCATTTGCGTCCCGCTGTTGATACCATTCGACAACCGGGCCGGATCCTGGTTCTCGGGGTGGTGCTGCTGGCAAGTCTGACGGTCATGGACCTGCCGGCGGCGGTCAGCGACGTCCTGCGGCGCGGGTTGACGATCGGCATCATCGGCGTGGCCGGATTTGCCATCGCGCGCTTCGCGGGACTGGCGTTCGATCGGGCCATCCTGCCCTATGTCAGCCGCGGCGATTCGGTCTCGCGCGCCAGGCGGACCCAGCTCGACTTCTTCCGGCGCGTGACTCTGACCGGCATCGCGGGATTGACGGTGGCGTTCTGCCTGACGACCATCCCGGCGGTCCGTGCCATGGGGCTCAGCCTGTTCGCATCGGCAGGCGTCGCCGGCATCGTCATTGGCCTGGCGGCACAACCGACGATCTCCAATTTCATCGCCGGCATCCAGATCGCGATGACACAGCCGATCCGCATCGGAGACGTGGTCGTGGTCGAGAACGAATGGGGCCGTATCGAGGAAATCTCCTCGACCTACGTCGTCGTCGCCATATGGGACGAGCGGCGCTTGATCCTGCCGCTGTCGTATTTCCTGCAGAAGCCGTTCCAGAACTGGACCCGGGAGTCGACGCAGCTTCTGCAGCCTGTCTTCATCTATGTCGATTATTCACTGCCGGTGGCAGCCTTGCGTGCGCAGCTCGATCGCATTCTGGAACGCTCTTCCCTGTGGGATCGCCGGGTGTCGAACCTGCAGGTGACCGACCTGGGCGAGCACGCCATGCAACTGCGCGCCCTGGTGAGTGCCGCCGATGCGTCCACGGCGTGGGATCTGCGATGCCTTGTGCGCGAGGAGCTGGTTGCCTGGATCCGCGAGACATATCCGCATTCCCTGCCGCGGGCGCGCATGGAAGCTGTCCTCACGCGGCCTACTGAACGCCAAGCGGCATGATGTACGAGCCCCCATCCGACGAGGATCTTGTGGCTGGACGGTAGCTCTGCACCACGACTCCGGAACTGAAGGTGCAGCTTGCGGTCAGGCGCAGCACGGTCTTATCCGGCGTGTCGGGAAACAGGCGATGGCCGCTGCCGACGACCACCGGGAAGATGATGATCCGGTATTCGTCGACCAGGTCGTGGGCCATCAGCGTTTGAAGCAGGGTTCGGCTGCCATGGACCAGGATCGGCGCACCGTCCGTGGTCTTGAGGCGGGTGATCGCCGGGACCACATCGGTCCCGATCACCGTCGCGTTCCAGCCTGGATTTCGCAATGTCGTGGATACGACGTGCTTGGGCATGCCGTTCAGCTTGTCGGCGAGCGCACCCGACCGCTGCGGCCAGGCCTCGGCGAACGACTCGTAGGTCACCCGGCCGATCAGCAGCGATTGCGCCTCCAGGACTTCGACGAACTTGTAGTGAAGCAGCTCGGGGCTCATGAAATCGAAGACCCAGCCGGTGTGCGGATGACCGGGCTCGCCGCCAGGGGCTTCCATGACCCCATCCAGCGTGACGAACACCGATGCGATGATCTCTCTCATGAGCTTTCCTTTGCGCGCAGGGCGGCCACAACGTCGACGAGCTGGTCGAACGCCGAACCTGTTCCTTCCTCGAAACCAAGGCCCAGGTACTCGTTCTTCATGGCAACGGACTCGAACAGCGTGTGCAGGGTGAGCGTGGTCTTGCCGGCCTTCTCATCGAAGGTCACGGTCATGATCATCTTGGGAGAGCCCGGCTGCTCGAATGCATTGTCGAAGACGATCTTGCGATTGGGCACGATCTCGAGATACGCGCCACCGAACGGCGTGTTCTGGACGCCGTCCGGTCCCGTCATGGCGAAACGGAAGCGTCCACCCACGCGGAAATCCACCTCGCACAAGGTGAGCGGCCAGCCCTTCGGGCCGAACCACTTCATCAGATGCTCGGACGTGCTGTAGGCCAGGAACAACAGCCGGGCAGGAGCGTCGAACTCGCGCCGGATCACCAAGGAACGATCGGCTTCCGACTCACTTGCGCTTTTGCCTGGACTCATCACGCTTCTCCTTTCGCTGCAGGTCTTTCACATAGGCATCGAGCTGATCGAGGCTCTCGGCCCAGAATCGGTGGTAGTCCCCCAGCCACCGCGCGGCACCGGCCAGCGGTGCCGCGTTGAGGCGTACGGGACGGAACTGCGCTTCGCGGCCGCGCGAAACGAGGCCGGCGCTTTCCAGCACCTTCAGATGCTTGGAGATCGTGGGCTGGCTGAGATCGAACGGCGCCACCAGCTCGTTCACCGTGGCCTCGCCGGCGGCAAGGCGCGCCAGGATCGCCCGCCGCGTCGGGTCGGCGAGCGCGGCGAATACGCGGTCCAGCGGGTCAGTGGTGGTGGAGGCCATACATTGCCCATCAGCTATATTGCTAGATATCTATATAATGGCGACGACAATGCGGTCAACACGGATCTTCAAGAAGACATCAGACGATCCGCGCGCATAACGCGGCGCCCAAGCCGATCAGGAGGAGGCCCGCGAGGATGTTGAGCTTATCCAACGTCGCCTTTTTCAGATTTTGAAACATCGCGTTCGTGCTCAACGCGAGGATCAAGTACCAAGAGGCGCTGCCAAGCATGACCCCGATGGGCGCCGCCAGACCGCGACTCATGATCTGCGGGTTTCCGGCCTGCGGCACGGCCGCGATGGCCAGATACGGCAGTGTCGTCATCGGGTTGGCGGCGGCGATCAGCAACGTCGACATGAAGGCGGAGCACAGGTCTCCGCGCCGTGCTTCGCGCACCGGGCGGGCGGGGATGAAGCAGGTTCTGAAGCATGAAGATGAGGGCGAGTCCTCCTATAATGCGCAGCGGCACCTGCACCATGAGCGCCGTCTGCGCCAACACGGCTGCGGTTGCCTCGGCCAGGAAACTGAACAGCCCGTGTGCGACCGCAGCACCCATGCCGCTGGCAATCCCGAACCAGATACCCAATGCCAGTGTGCGCTGCACGCACATCAGGCATATCGGGCCGAACGGGATGGCGATGAGAAGGCCGAGCATCGCCGCCGGCAGCATGTCGGCCAGAAGCTGCGTCATTTCCAGAACGGCTTGGTCGCTTCGGTGTTTGCCTGTTGCCGCGTCACGCCGATGTCGTCGAGGAGTCGGTCATCGAGCCCTGACAGGGCTTCGCGCTGTCGAGACCGCGCTGAACATCGGGCGCACCAACGCTGAAACCGCCTGCCCCAGAACAATCGCTGGGTTTTGGCTCGGTCGTCGTTGCCGGATGCAGTGGCTGTCCATCGACTGGTGAGCGAAGAC
>DATEIF010000824.1:0-4157 GCA_035279205.1 Vineibacter sp. | reverse complement strand
CCTGCCGATGTCCAAGCGCGACATCATCCAGTTCGACGGCCCGACGCTCGCCTGGAAGCGGGCGCTGGAACAGGCGCGGCTCGACCTGCTCGACCTCAGCTTCGTGGAGACACACGACTGCTTCACCTCGGCCGAGCTGATCGAGTACGAGGCCATGGGCCTGGCGCCGCGCGGCCAGGGCGAGCGCGCCATCCTCGAGGGCTGGGTCGAGCGCGACGGCAAGCTGCCGGTCAACGTCTCCGGCGGCCTCAAGGCCAAAGGTCATCCCGTCGGTGCCACCGGCGTGTCCATGCACGTGATGGGCTGCCTGCAGCTCTCGGGCACCGCCGGCACCATGCAGCTGGCGTCACCGAAGCTTGCCGGCATCTTCAACATGGGCGGCGCCGCGGTCGCCAACTACGTGAGCATCCTCGAACCGGTGAAGTAAGGCGAGAGTTCTTCGCCTTCATGGTGAGCTTGTCGAACCATGAAGGCTCACATGGTCGTCGGTGCGCCGCACTTCATGGTTCGACAAGCTCACCATGAAGTGCTCACCGCAGGTCATAGCGCATGATCGGGCGCGCCGGGATCCGGCGCGCCACGACTTTGAAGCCGGCGCGCGCGAACGTCGAGGCGTAGCCGGTGCCCGACGCACTGGGCGATTTGTCGGCATCGAACGGATAGGCCTCCAGCGCCGGCGCCTTGGCGCGCCGCGCGGCCTTCAAGGCCGCGGCGATCAGCGCTGCCGTGACGCCGCGCCGGCGATGGCCGATGCGAACATAGAGACAGGACAGTGACCACACCGGCATGTCGTCGACGCGCTTGAGCCGCCACTCCCGGTCAAGCCAGGGCAGCGCGTCGCGCGGCGTCAGCTGGCACCAGCCCACGGCCACGTCACCCTCGAAGGCCAGCAGGCCTGGCGGCGGGCCGGCCTTCACGACATCGCGGAACGCCGCCTTGTTCCGTTCGCGCGGCGTTCGGCGATAGGCGCTGCCGATCCGCCAGTACATGCACCAGCACCCGTTACAGGCGCCCCTGTCGCCGAACAGATCCTCGAGCGCCGGCCACAGATCGGGCGTCAGCGGGCGAACCGTGATTTTCGTGATACCGTCGCGCGCGCCGCTGGACGGCCGCGACGACGGTGAACGCATGCGCATCTTGGCCATACTGATCCTGCTAACCGCGACCAGCTTCGCAGCCCCCTCACAGGCCGCACCCGACGAGGAAGGATACGGCAAATCCCAAGGCTATTCTCCCGGGACCACGAGCAACTGGTGGCACCAGTCCCATCTGGTCGGCGCCCTGAGCCGGATGGACACGCTGTACGATTTCCATCGTGTGGCCCCGGCACCAACGCCGCGACTCCTCACCCGGACCCCACAAGCGCCTGATATCCGCTATACCTTCAACAGCGAGCAGCGTGACCTGCAACGCTACCTTGATGGGAATCCAACGACCGGCCTGCTGATTCTCAAGGATGACCGGATCCTGTTCGAGGCCTATCAGTACGAGCGCACCGAGCGTGATCGCCTGACGTCATTCTCGATGGCCAAGACGATCACATCCATGCTGATGGGTATCGCCGTGCGCGATGGCGCCATCCGCTCGATCGACGATCGCGCCGACACCTATGTGCCCGGACTCAAGGGCACTGCTTACGGCGAGACGCCACTGCGGCATCTGTTGACCATGTCCTCCGGCGTCGCCTTCAGCGAGGACTACAACGGACAGGATGACGTCACGCGCCTGTGGGTCGCCACGCTGATGAAGTCCGGTCCCGGCGGCCCCGAAGCCGTAAGCCAGTTCAATACCCGCGCCCGGCCGCCGGGCGAGAAATTCTACTATGCGTCGGCCGAAACACAGGTGCTGGGGCTGGTACTGCGCGCCGCCACGCGCACGCCGGTCGCCGACTACCTTGCCGCCAAGCTCTGGCAGCCGATGGGCGCCGAGGCCGAGGCGACCTGGAACATCGACGCCTCGGGCCAGGAGGCGACCTATTGCTGCTTCAACGCGCGGCTGCGCGACTACGGCCGGCTGGGGTTACTGCTGGCGCACGACGGCAGCCGCGACGGCCGCGAGATCATCCCACGCGACTGGCTGCTGGCGGCCACCACCGTCAACGACAGCGCGCCGCACCTGAAGCCGGGCACGGCGACGCGCTTCTACGGCTACGGCTACCAGACCTGGCTGCTGCCCGGCGCCGATCGCCAGTTCGCGCTGCTGGGCGTGCGCGGCCAGACCATCTTCGTGCACCCGCGGTCCAAGCTGGTGCTGGTGCACACGGCAGTGCGGCGCCAATCGCGCGATCCCGGCGGCGCCGAGACCGTGGCGCTGTGGCGGGCGCTGGTGCAGACCCTGGGAAACTGACTACGCCCGATAGAACGGCCGATCGCCGCACACCGTCACGCGATGGCCGTAGCGACGGTGCGGGTAGTAGTCGAACAGCGCATGGTGCTGGGCGCAGCGGTTGTCCCAGAAGGCAATCGAGTTCGCACGCCAGTGGAAGCGGCAGTGGAACTCCGGCGTCTCGACATGCCGGTACAGATACTCCAGCAGGGCCGCGCTTTCTGGCCGCGGCAGGCCGACGATGCGCGTGGTGAACCCGCGGTTGACGAACAGCGCCTTGCGGCCGGTGACCGGATGCGTGCGGATCACCGGGTGCTCGTTGCGCGGCAGCACCTTGTCGGCGCGATCGCCGTAGGCGCCGCCGAACACATGGACGCTGTCATGGATCGCCGTCAGCCCCTCCAGGTGCGCCTTCATGCGATCCGACAGCGCGTCGTAGGCGGCATACATGCTGGCAAACAGCGTGTCGCCGCCGCCGGTCGGCGGCACTTCCGTCAGGTAGAGGATGCTGCCCATCGGCGGCTCGGCTTCGAACGACACGTCCGAATGCCACTCCTCGCCGGCCACGCGCTTTGATTTCTCGTCGGCGGCGATCACGAGAATCTCGGGATGGCCTTCGACCGTGCGACCCGACGCCGGATGCACATGAAGCTTGCCAAAGCGGCGGCCGAAATCCTTGTGCTGGTCGGGTGTGATCTGCTGGTCGCGGAAGAAGATCACCAGGTTCTCCGCCAGCGCGTCGTGGATCTCCTGGAACTGCTGGTTGCCCAGCGGCCGCGACAGGTCGACACCGCCGATCTCGGCGCCGATGACCGGGTTGAGCTTGCGGACCTCGATCGTCTGGTAGGCCATGCCGGTTCCTCCCATATCCCGTTGTCGGCCCGACTCTCGCACCAGCGGTAATGACAGCAGAGAAGATTCTTGCCAGATTCCGTGGCACGGAATCCGGGAGACGACATGCGCCCCACCCGCACCGACGACACGATCGGCCCCGTTACCCGCGCGCTGACGGTGCTCGAAGCGTTGAACCGCCGGCCCTGCACGTCGCTGCATGTCCTCAACAGCGAGACCGGACTGCCGAAGGCCACCCTGGTCCGCCTGCTCAACGCGCTGCGCGCTGCCGGTTATGCCGAGCAGGTATCGTCAGCCCTGGGCTATCGCGTGACGGCGCGCGTCGTCGAGCTCGCGGCCGGTTACCGCTTCCGCGATCGCGTCGTTGACGCGGCCATGCCGGCGATGCAGCGCTTCACGCACCAGCATCGCTGGCCGCTCTATCTCGCGACCCTCGAAGGCGGCGCCATCCAGGTTCGCTACAGCACAATCGCCGACAGCCCCTTGTCGACCGAGCCGGCGGCCTTCAACCGGTCGTTTCCCATTCTCAGCAGTGCACTGGGCCGCGTCTATCTCGCCTTCTGTCCCGACGCGGAACGATCGATGATCCTGCGCGCGCTCGCCACATCGCGCCGCGCCGAGAACCGGCCGGCACGCGATCGCAGGCGGCTCTTGGTGGCTCTGCGCGAGATCCGCCAGCAGGGCTACGCGATCACGCCACCCAACCGCAGCCGGTATCTCGGGCTTGCCGTACCGGTCATGCACGACGATGACGTCCTGGCCTGTCTGTCGCTGCGCTTCCTGCGCCGGGCGCTGTCGCTGACGGAGGCGGTGGACCGCTATCTCGACGACCTCCGCCACACGGCGCGCAGCATCGGGCAGGCCATCGACGCGCCGCCGCCCCTCACCCGAACGGCGGCAGTTCGGGATGGCGCGGCAGGCCGTCGGCGAACAGCATCCACGGCAGGCGCCGCGACTCCCAGTAATGCAGTGCCGGCGGC
>DATEIF010000823.1:0-3149 GCA_035279205.1 Vineibacter sp. | reverse complement strand
CCCTGATCGGCGGCGATCAGCGCCAGCAGGCCGATCGTCTTGGCCTGGTCCTGCATGCTGTTGGCGACGGACTGGACGCGATGACGCAAACCCACCGGCCCGTTCAGGCTGACTGCCATGCACACTCCCCTTCATCAGCGCAGGCGTCAACACGCGATGGGACAGCTTTCTTCCAGGGATTGGCCGTGCATTCCTGCCCGGAATATTTGCGTCATGTGCCATTTGTGGGCAGCACCTATAGTCGGTGCCCGTCCGCCGGCGAAAAAATGAGCACCTTCATGTCCGTTGCCGCCACTGCCGACGCCTATCACAGCCCGCGGGTCAGCCGCCGCGAGGCCGACCTCATCCTGGGCAGCGCGGCGCTGATGATGACGCTGGCCATGGGCATGCGCCAAAGCCTGGGCCTGTTCCAGACGCCGGCGTCGCAGGGGTTGGGCATTGCGGTGGCCGATTTCGCGCTGGCGGTGTCGATCCAGCAGGTTGCGTGGGGTGTCACGCAACCGTTCGTGGGTGCACTCGCCGACCGCTACGGCACCCGTTGGGTCGCGGTCGCCGGCAGTGTGATGTACATCGCCGGGCTGATCCTGACGGCCACCGCACAGAACGCGACGATGATCATGCTCGGCGCCGGTGTGCTGATCGGCACGGCACTGTCCTGCACATCGTCCGGCATCACCGCCAACATCGCCGCGCGCGTGGTCGTGCCGGCACGCCGTACGCTCGCCTTCGGCATCGTTTCGGCGGCGGGCTCGATCGGCGCCCTGCTGACGGCGCCGCTGGCGCAGTACCTGATCAAGGCCGACGGCTGGCGCATCGGCATGTTCGCCTTCGTGGCGCTGGGCCTGGTCATGATTCCCGCCGCACTGCTGGGCGGCCGGGCCGACAAGCTGCCCAACGGCACGGCCCAGGACCGCGAGCTGACGTTCGGCGGCGCGCTGGCCGAAGCCGGCCGCCACTCCGGCTATGTGGTGATGGCGTGCGCCTACTTCGTCTGCGGCCTGCAGCTGGTGTTCCTCACCACGCACCTGCCGACCTATCTGGCGAGCTGCGGCATGGATGCGGCTTATGGCGCCTGGGCGCTGGCTCTGATCGGCGGCTTCAACATCATCAGCTCGTGGGGCTTCGGCTGGCTGGGCGACCGCTATCCCAAGCGCCTGCTGCTGGGCGCGCTCTACCTGCTGCGGTCGCTGACCTTGGCAGCGTATTTCATGTTCCCGCCGACGCCGCTCAGCACGCTGCTGTTCGCCGCCGCCATGGGCCTGCTGTGGCTGGGGGTCATCCCGCTGGTCAACGGGTTGGTCGCCCAGATCTTCGGCCTGCGGTATCTCTCGACGCTGACCGGCATCGCCTTCCTTAGCCACCAGGCCGGCTCGTTCCTGGGCGCCTGGGGCGGCGGTTATATCTTTGATTCGCTCGGCTCCTATGACCTGGCGTGGAAAGGGGCCGTGTTGATCGGCCTGATCGCCGGCACGATGCAGCTACTGATGAACGATCGGCCCACGGCCCGGGTGGCTGCGGCGCAGGCGGCGGTATAAGCCTGTACCGTAGCCTCCTTTCAAGTTATAATAAACGTTATAACTTTGAGAAATCCGATGCTGAAGGTCAAAGTCACCACAGTCGGCAATTCCGTCGGCGTGGTTCTGCCGAAGGAAGTCCTGGCGCGCCTGCGCGTGGCCAAGGGCGACACGCTATGCGTCACGGAGACGGCGAACGGCGTCGAATTGTCACCGTACGACACGGACTTCGAAGCCGACATGACCGCCGCGCGCAAGGTCATGCGGCGCTATCGCAACGCGCTGCGCGAACTGGCCAAGTGAGCGATACCCCATGGCGCTGGTTAAGCCTCCGCTCCGTCCTCGCGATCCACGCCGAGCAGCTTGCCGAGCACGGCGGCGGCTCGGGTGTGCGTGACATCGCGCTGCTGGAGTCGGCCCTCGCCCGCCCGATCAACCTTGCCGCCTATGGTGCACCGGATGCTGCGACATTGGCGGCGGCCTATGCCTATGGGCTGGCGCGTAACCATCCGTTTGTCGATGGCAACAAGCGGACGGCTTTCGTGACCGCCGTTGCGTTCTTGTTGCGAAACGGCTGCGATCTCGATGCCCCGGAGCCCGAGGTCGTTCTGACCTTCGTCGAACTGGCGGCTGGGCGCATGACCGAGGAGGCGCTCGCTTCATGGTTCCGAGAACGAATGGCCCCCTCCTGACAGATTCTGTCAGGAGCAATTGGTACTGTGGATACAAAACCTGAACAGAGCAGTGGCGGCGTGACCGTCGCTTGACCATAATCGCCGGCCCCCGAACGCCAGACAGACCCGCCGCCACGCCATGAGCAAGCCCGTTACCGCGTTCCGTACCGCCGCCGAGCCCAGCCGCTTCATCTCCGTCAGGGGCGCGCGCGAGCACAAGCTGAAGAACGTCGACGTCGACCTGCCGCGCGACAAGCTGATCGTGATCACCGGGCTGTCCGGTTCCGGCAAGTCGTCGCTGGCGTTCGATACGATCTACGCCGAAGGCCAGCGCCGCTACGTCGAAAGCCTGTCGGCCTATGCGCGCCAGTTCCTGGAGCTGATGCAGAAGCCCGACGTCGACTCGATCGAGGGCCTGTCACCGGCGATCTCGATCGAGCAGAAGACGACGTCGCGCAACCCGCGTTCGACCGTCGGCACTGTCACCGAGATCTACGACTATCTGCGCCTGCTGTTCGCGCGCGTGGGCGTGCCCTACTCGCCGGCGACCGGCCTGCCGATCGAGAGCCAGACCGTGTCGCAGATGGTCGACCGCATCAAGACCATGCCGGAAGGCACGCGGCTCTACCTGATGGCGCCCGTCGTGCGCGGCCGCAAGGGCGAGTACCGCAAGGAGCTGATGGAGTGGCGCAAGAAGGGGTTCCAGCGCGTCAAGGTCGACGGCAAGCTCTACGAGATCGACGAAGCCCCCACGCTCGACAAGAAGTTCAAGCACGACATCGACGTGGTCGTCGATCGTGTCGTGGTGCGGCCAGACCTCGGCAATCGCCTCGCCGATTCGCTGGAGACGGCGCTGGAACTGGCCGACGGGCTGGCTGTGGCGGAAAACGCCGACGGCGGCGAGCGTACCACCTTCTCGGCCAAGTTCGCCTGCCCGGTGTCGGGCTTCACGATCGAGGAG
>DATEIF010000822.1:0-3396 GCA_035279205.1 Vineibacter sp. | reverse complement strand
AAGAATTACCACAGAGGCACAGAGGCACAGAGGCACAGAGGGCACAGAGAAACACAGAGAACAATCTTCGCGCGCGCCGAAGGTGTGCCATGGCTTTATCTCTGTGTGCCTCTGTGTCCTCCGTGCCTCTGTGGTAATTCTTCCTCCTCATGACCGCGCATTCGTGCGGGTCGGCGCACCGCAGGGTCCTCCAGAGGCGGTCATCCCGAGCGTAGCGAGGGATCTCCTGCGAGCGGAGACTCCATCGACACTATGCGTAGTCGATCCCGGCGACGCAGCCGACGTCGATCCAGGCGCGCAACAGGCCGGCGGCGCGCTGCGCCGCCCAGGTTGCGGCCTCATCGCCGTCGTCGTCGTTCGCTGCGGCGTCAGCCATCGGCGCGAAGGCCGTCAGGCTCCCGCACAGATCCGGAAAGACCATGCCCGCTCGTGCGCGATCAAGCATCGCCGCCTCGTCCGGGTCCATCGACCGGAACTGCGTCTCCGCATCCGGCGCGGTGCGCCAGATCAGCCAGTCGATGCCCGGCCAGTGCGCATCATCGAGCGAGTCATCGTCTGCCGCCGGTGCGACATCGAGGTCGCCGGCCTCGACCTCACCGTGACGCAACCACGCCTGCGGCACCTGATACCGCAAGCTTACGCGCCGCAACGACGGAACGAAGGACAGTTTCAGCGTATTCCACGCCTGTGCCGGCAACGCGATCACGTCGTCGAACGTCAACGGCACCGCGTCCGCGGCGTCGAACGCCTCGCCCAGCGCCCATTCGAAGCGGGCCATCTCCACGGCGGCCGGTGTGGCATTGAACGGCGGCGTCGCTGCCAGAAAATCCGCCAGGCCGCGACCAAACCAGCGCACCGAAGCATGGCGCGACGGGCAGGCCGCGATATAGGCGCGCGCCATGATGTCGAAATCAGCGCCGCCGGCCATGGCGTACAGGCCGGGATAGTCGGTCTGCAGGGCCTCGATCAGGCGCAGCGCATAGGCCTCGCGGTAGACGTCGAGCAGGACGTCACGTCCGGCCTTGCGGGTATCGAGCACGCGGGCGCGGATGGCGTCGGGTGTGGCGATCGCATCGGGTGCGTTGTCATGTGTGCGCAAGCCGCGCGGCATCACCGGCGTCCGTTGCATCCAGGCACGGAATTCAGCCTGCAGGCGGGCGAGCGCGGTCATGTCGGAGCCGGGCGGCCGGCAAGCGCGCGCGCCGCGACGGCACGCGCGTGGTCGAGCTCGGCCATGAGGTCGGCATACGGCGGAATGTCGTCGTCGCGCTCGATCATGGTGGGAACCATGCCGAAACGGCGAATGGCATCGGCATAGAGCGCCCAGACCTCGTCGACGATCGGGTGGTCGTGCGTATCGATGATGTGCGTGCCGCAGTGGAGATGGCCGGCCAGGTGGATCTGCTTGACGCGCGCCGCCGGGATCGCGCGGATATACGCGCGCGGGTCGAACTCATGGTTGAAGGCGGAGACGTGGATGTTGTTGACGTCGAGCAGGATATCGCAGTCGGCGCGTTCGGCGACGGCGGTCAGGAAATCCCATTCGGTGAGCTGCGATTCGGCGTACTGCACGTAGCTCGATACGTTCTCCAGCAGGATGCGGCGTCCCAGCATGTCCTGCACGCGCTGCACGCGTTGCACGACGTGGGCCAGCGCCTCTTCGGTGTACGGCAGCGGCAGCAGGTCGTGCAGATTGACGCCGGCATGGCCGGTGAAGCACAAGTGATCGGAGATCCACCGCGGTTCGATCCGTTGCGCCAACGCTTTCAGCGCCGCGAGATAATCCATGTCCAAGGGGTCGACTGCGCCGATGCTCAAGGACACGCCGTGCAGCACCATCGGATAGTCGCGGCGCAGGCGGTCGAGCCAATGAAGCGGCCGGCCGCCCGGCACCATGTAGTTCTCGCTGAGCGCCTCGAGCCAATCCACCTTGCCTGGCGTGTCGGCGATCTCCTGGTAGTGCTGATGGCGCAAGCCCAGGCCGAAACCCAGCGTGTCGGCGGACGTCGCTGGGTTTCGGGTCGCGTCGATGCGAGTGTCGGGCATGGCTGCAGTGGCGATGGACCGGCGCGAGTCTAAATCGGTCCGCTGCGGACGGCCACTCTCAGGTATGAAGCAGCCGGGCGCCGCCGATAGGGCGAGGCGCCCGGTGCCATCCGGTGGTCCGCCGGACTGACGGCTGGCGCTGCCGTCAGATCACCTTGCCGCCCTTGCTGGTGCACTCGGCGGCGTCCTTGGCCTCGGTCCAACCCTGGCCCTTGCACGCGTTCATGCCTTTGCATGCGGACGAGGCCGTCTTGCAGGCCGATGTGCCCTTGCATGAATTGATGCCCGAGCATTTCACGCCGCTTTGGGCTTGCGCCACGGAGGCGATCGAGCCGGCGGCGAACATGGCGGCCGCAGCAGCGGCGATCAGCGCGGTCTTCGTCGACATTCGTATACTCCCTCGATTGTTGCGACGCCGGTCGTGATATCCGGCGTGTCGCCAGCATTGCGCGCCAATGTCCTCACCAGGAAGTCACAGCTTGGCGACTGTTTGATCGCGCGGGATCACGTCCACGCGAGGCAGCACCAGGCTGGTTAAACATCTCCGCGACTGCGCACGCCGGTCGAATCGAGGAAGCCCATGACATCGAAGTCCTTGGTCTGGCGCGGCAAGGTGATGGCGGCCTGGCCTTCCGCCAATTCGATGCCGGTGATCGCCTTGAATGGCGGCGCGTGACCCACCAGCAGCGTGCAGCGTCCACCGGGCTCATGGTTGGACAGCAACACCCGCAGCCGCTCGATGGCGGCGGCCTGCGCGTTGGGGCTCTGGGTGACGTGGTAAAGCAGCTCGGGCAGGATTTGCGCGGGACGATTGGTGACCAGTTGCGCCGTGTCGCGGCAGCGGCAGAACGGGCTGCTCGACACCTGGCCATAACGAACGCCCAGTCCCTGCAGGATCTGGCCGATGGTGATCGCCTGCGTCTTGCCGGTCGGTGTCAGGTTGCGTTGCCACAGGCAATCCTTGATCTCGCCGACCGACGGCTCGGGCTTGGTGTCGGTCTGGGCATGCCTCAGGTAGATCACGTAACCGCCGTGCCGCAGGTCGGCCGATAGCTCGCGCGCCCAGGCGCGGCGAGCCAGGAAGGGAACAGGCAGGAGCGTCAGAAGCGTGCGGCGATGCATGGTCATGGCGGTGTGTGGCGGCGGAGCGTCGAAAGACCAATACGCCAAGCTGTGCGCCAGCGACAGCGCCTTGAACGATGCACCGGTGGACCGCTATAGGGGGCGCGCCGGCGCCCGCTTGATGGAACTGGTAGACATACGGGACTTAAAATCCCGAGACCGCGAGGTCGTGCCGGTTCGAGTCCGGCAGCGGGCACCATCAGCTATAATTGAGTGATCGATTGCATT
>DATEIF010000821.1:0-2327 GCA_035279205.1 Vineibacter sp. | reverse complement strand
TTAACCTCTCCCGCTTGCGGGAGAGGTCGACGCGCGCGCAGCGCGCGGCGGGTGAGGGCCCAAGGACAAGGTGCCGAGTCTGTAATCCCTCACCCTCCCATTGCGCGACGACGCGCAATGGGCCCCTCCCTCTCCCGCTTGCGGGAGAGGGTTTAGACGCTGGCGCCCGACGTGGCGTGACCCGACGAGCGAGCGTCCAGAACCGGCGGATGCGTGACGATCGATTTCAGCTCGGGCACCGGCTTGGTGAGCTTGGCGAGATCGGGACGCGGGCGGCGCAAGGCATCGATCGCCTCGAAGGCCTGCTCCATCGCATGCGCGGCGCCCAGCAGTGCCCGATCGCCGCGGAAGCGGCCCACCACCTGCAGGCCGAACGGCATGCCGGCATGGTCGGTGCCGCTGGGGATCGAGATCGCCGGGTTGGTGGCCAGGGTGACGAAATAGGTCGGCGCCAGCCAGTGATAGTAGTTGCGCAGCTTCTGGCCGTTCATTTCCTCGAGATAGAGCTTGGTCCACGGGAACGGCGACACTGGCGTCGTCGGCGCCAGCACGAGATCATAATCGCGGAACGTCTCCTGGAAGGCGCGGAAGATGCGGGTCTGTTCCATGTGCGCCCAGGCGAAATCGGCCAGGCTCATCTTGGCGCCGATCTCGTAGTTGGCGCGCACGTTGGGGCCCAGCGACGCCGGGTCCTTTTCGTAGGCCTCGCGGTAGCGGGCGAGGAAGCTCACGGCGCGGATCACGTCGAAGCAGCGATCGGCCTCGCCGAAGTCCATGGCAACCTGATCGCAGCGCGCGAAGAGATGCTGCATCGCCTGCACCTTGTCGCGCATGGTCTGGCGGATCGGGCCGTCGACCGGGCATTGGCCGAAATCCTCGGTCCACGCCACCCGCAGCCGGCCGAGATCGACCGGCGGCGGCACGGCGAAGGCTTCACCGCCGGCGTCATAGGACAGCGGATCGCGATCATCGGGCGCCGCTTGCGCCGCCATCAGCAGACACGTGTCAGCCACGGTGCGGCCCATCGGGCCCAGCACCGAGATCGGCGTCCAGCCCAGCCCGCGGCGCTCGACCGATACGACGCCGGGCGACGGGCGAAAGCCGACGACGCCATTCATCGCCGCCGGGATGCGCAGCGAGCCGCCGGTGTCGGAGCCCGTGCACACCGGCAGCATGTCGCAGGCCAGCGCCACGGCCGAGCCACCCGACGAGCCGCCGGCGTTGAGCAGCGGGTTGAACGGATTGCCGGTGGCACCCCACACGCCGTTGCGGCTGTTGGCGCCAGCGCCGAACTCGGGCACGTTGGTCTTGCCCACCACCACCGCACCAGCGGCGCGTACGCGCCCCACCATGGCGTTGTCCTGGGTCGGCACGAAATCGCGGTAGAGCGGCGAGCCGTAGGTGGTCAGCAGCCCCTCGGTCTCCTCCAGGTCCTTGACGCCGGTGGGCAGTCCGTGCAGCAGGCCCAGCGTCTCGCCGTGGCGCACGGCCTGCTCCGCCTCCTTCGCTTCCTTGCGCGCCCGCTCATAGCAGGTCGCCGTCACGGCGTTGACCGCCGGGTTGATCGCGGCAATGCGCGCGATGCAGGCCTCCAGCAGCTCGACCGGCGAGACTTCCTTGCTGCCGATGCGACGGCGCAGTTCCACGGCCGTCAGTGACAGGAGTTGCTCGTTGGCTGCCATCGTTGCTCTCCCAGGGCGATTGCACGCATCACCAATCCGACGTGGCCGCAGAAGCGTCAACTCTTTTCGCCATGAGACGTGCGTCGTGCCGGACTGGTTGACGCCGCCATGGGTGACCGCCAAGCTGACAGCACATAGGGAGGAACCCATGACCAATGCCTTTTCGCGCCGCCGCCTGATCAAGGCCGCCGGTGCATCCGCCGCCGTCGCGACGGCCGGTTTCCCCGCCATCCTCAAGGCCCAAGGCGGCGGCACGATCAAGATCGGCGTACCCACGATCCTGTCCGGTCGCGTCGCCCTGCTCGGCACCAGCAGCGTCGGCGGACTGAAGACGGTCTTCGACAAGGTCAACGCATCGGGCGGCATCGGCGGCAAGAAGATCGAGATGGTGGTGCGCGACTCCAAGGGTCAGCCGCAGGAAGCGGCCAAGGTGACGCGCGACCTGATCAACAACGACGGCTGCCAGATCATCATCGATGCCGAGGCATCGAGCGGCGCCTTCGCGGTGCACGAGGTGATCCGCGAAGTCGGCGTGCTGTGCATCCACACCAACTCCGAGACCACGTCGCTGACGGCGGATCCCAAGCTGCATGTGCCGACGGCATTCCGCACGGCGCGCCAGGGTATTCACGACGCGATCGGCGG
>DATEIF010000820.1:0-10084 GCA_035279205.1 Vineibacter sp. | reverse complement strand
GAAGCACGACGATGAACCAGCCGATGCCGCGCATCTTGTCGCGCAGGGCCGGCGCGCCCATCAGCTCATAGGCTGCCGGGATCACCAGCACGGTGATGAGTCCCACCATCAACGCCGCCTGGTAAGCGCCTTGCACGCGCGTGCGCGCATCGTAGTCGGTCGCCAGTTCGGCGCTCCACGCCAGGATCGAGATAGTGGCGAAGGTCCAGCCGACATACATCGCCAGCAGCCAGACCAGCAGGTAGGAGTCGCCCACCTTGCCGGCCGGCGCAAAGATCATCCAGACGCTCAGCATCAGGATCGGCAACGCCAGCGCGATCCAGGGCTTGCGCCGGCCAAAGCGCGTGCCGTAGCGATCGGCCACGAGGCCGAAGACCGGATCGATCGCGACATCGAAGAAGCGGGTGATCATGAAGATCCAGCCGACCGCGGCCAGACCCAATCCCATCTCGTCGGCATAGAACGGCGGCAGGTAGACCACGATCGGCAGGCCAAGGCCTGCAATCGGCACCGCCTGGGACACGAACGCCAGCAAGGATGCCCGCGACAAACGCATACGCCACCTCCCTGGAGCGCTCTTGGTGGCGCTCCCATGGTCCGCTGTCGCGGTGGCGCGCACGATGGCTCAGGCGCGCCAGGGATGCAATGCCGCACCCTGTTTTCGCAAGCTGTTTCACCAGGACGTCATGCTACGGTCGCGCGGTAAAACATGAACCGTCTGCCGACATACGCCCTTCTGGTCATCACGCTGCTGCTGGCAGCCTGCGCCACGACACCGCCGCCGGCGCCGCCGGAAACCGGCGATGCGCGCGAGCGCTATGTCCCGGGCACGAAGCAGTCCCTGCTCGCCTGGCTCGACAGTGAATGGAAATTCTTCGGCAACCCGCGGCGCGGCCATGTCGTCGACTTCCGCCGCATCGGGCCGCCCGAGCCCGCGCACTGGCCCGACACCACGCCGGAACAGCGACTGTGCGATCATATCCGCACCGCCTATTGGGCGCCCGTCGCGGGCACGCCGGAGCGCTCGGAACTGGCATCAGCGCGCCGCGACCCGTCGACGCCGCCGACCTGCACCAACGCCTGGTCGGCCGTGTTCATCTCGTCGGCGCTGCGCAACGCCGGCGTTCAACCGCGCGATTTTCGTTTCGATCCGCTGCACTCCGCCTATCTCAAGGACATCCTCCATCGCTATCGCGCCTATGCGGCGGCACCCGATCGGCATGAAATGCCGCTGTTCGTGCCGCATCCGCTGGAGACCCGCGCGCCGCAGCCAGGGGATCTGATCTGCGCCACGCGCCGGCGCGACAGCGACGCCGTGCTGCGCGCCATCTTTCTGCCCAGCGGTCCGCGTGCACAGGCCAACTGGGACACGGCACTCGATGCCATGGATTTCGGCCATTGCGATATCGTCGTTGCCGTCGACCTGCGCCGACGCACGCTCAGCGCCATCGGCGGCAACGTGCAGGATACCGCGTCGAAGTCGTTGCTGCCGACCGACGACAGCGGCCGGCCGATCCGCACCATCGAACGGCCGTGGTTCATCGTGATCGAAAACAGGCTGCCGTGAGGGAATGATGAGTGAGAAACCCGTATTGTGGTCGGTCGATGCGCGCGGCGTGGCAACGGTGGTGCTGAACCGCCCGCACGTGAACAACGCCTATGATGGCGCCATGATCGACGGCCTGCACGCGGCCATGGACGCGCTGCAGCAGCATGCCGGCCTGCGCGTCGTGGTGCTGCGCGGCAACGGCAAGCACTTCCAGGCCGGTGCCGACCTGGCCTGGATCCAGAGCGTCGCTGCCCAGCCGGACGCCGAGAACGTCGACGTCTCGCGCGCGACGGCCGAGGCCATCCGGCGCCTGGATGCCAGCCCGGTGCCGACTATCGCCCTGGTGCAGGGCGGCTGCTTCGGCGGCGGCACCGGCATGATCGCGGCCTGCGACCTGGTGATCGCCACCGAGGACGCGCAGTTCTCCATCACCGAGACGCGCTGGGGCCTGATGGCGGGCATCATCGTGCCGCAGCTCAACGCCGCCATCGGCGTGCGCCAGGTCCGGCGCTATGCGCTGACCTGCGAGCGCTTCGGTGCGGCCGAAGCGCGGCGGATCGGCCTGGTGCACGAGGTTTGTGCCGCGGGCGACCTCGACAAGACGGCCGCGACCTTCATCGACATGCTGCTGATGAACGCCCAAGACGCCAATGCGCAGACCAAGGCCGTGGCGCGCGCCTATGCCGGGCTGGATATCGGCGACGTGGCCTATGACGGGCTGGTGCGCCAGCACGCCGCCAAGCGCCGGTCGCCAGAAGCCACCGAAGGCCTGGCGAGCTTCCGCGACAAGCGCAAGCCCAGCTGGTATCCGGCAGAGCGGCAGGAATGACCGTTGACTGGCTGCTGTGACGGGCTATGACCCGTCGGCGCGTAACGCTCCAGGAGGACATGCAGATGGCCAATGTCGGTGAGGTGATCGTCCGGGCCGACCGGCTGACCGATTTCGTCAAGGCGATCTGCGAGAAGGACGGCAGCGATCCTGCCGAGGCGACGCTGGTGGCCGAGAACCTGGTGCAGGCCAACCTGTTCGGCCATGACAGCCATGGCGTCGGCATGATCCCCCGCTACATCGAGAACGCGCGCGCCGGCAGCTGCAAGCGCAACTGGCATGCCGAGATCGTCCTCGACAACGGCCCCCTGATCACCGTCGACGGCGGCAAGGGCTACGGCCAGGTGGTGGCGCGCGAAGCCATGCAGTTCGGCATCGAGCGCGCCAAGGAACACGGCGTCTGCGTCGTGGGCCTGCGCAACTGCCATCACATCGGCCGTATCGGCGCCTGGGGCGAGCAGTGCGCCGACGCCGGCCTGATCTCGACGCACTATGTCAACGTGCACGGCCACAAGTCGCTGGTGGCGCCGTTCGCCGGCGCCGAGGCACGGTTCACCACCAATCCCTATTGCTGCACCATCCCCGGCGACAACGGCGAGCACATCGTGCTGGATTTCGCCACCAGCCAGGTCGCCATGGGCAAGGTGCGGGTCGCCTACAACAAGCGCGAGCCGATGGAGCCCGGCCTGCTGATCGACCACGACGGCAAGCCCAGCACCGATCCCGGCGTGATGTGGGGCAACGGTCCGTTCGGGGCTATCCTGCCGTTCGGCCTGCACAAGGGCGGCGGGCTGGCGGTGATCTGCGACATCCTCGCAGGTGCCCTGACCGGCGGGCTGACGCACTCGCCCAAGACGATCAAGCACGACACCGGCGACATCGTGAACAACATGCTGTCGATCCTGATCGACCCGGCGAAACTGGGCGGCAGCACGGTCTGGCAGCAGGACACGCAGGACTTCGTCGCCTGGGTGAAGTCGTCACGGCCGCAGCCCGGCGTCGAGGCAGTGCTGGTCCCCGGCGAGCCCGAGCGCCAGCGCCGCGCCGCCCGGCTGGCCAAGGGCATCGCCGTCGACGAGACGACCTGGGGTCAGTTGTGCGATACTGCCCGACTGGTGGGCCTCAGCGACGCGGAGGTCTGCGCCCTGTCGGGTGTGTGATGCAGCCAGTCCAGACGTTTTCGACCGCGACCCTCCCGGCGCGCGATCGCTTCGCGTATTGGCGCGAAGAGCGCGGGAAAGTCCTGGGCGTCACTCTCGACATGGACAAGGATCTGCAAGCGCAGTTCCACGGCAGCTTCTCGGCCCGGTCCCTGGGCGGCGCGACGTTGGTCGACATCCAGGCCTCCTCCTATCGGTTGGCCCGCACCGAAGCCAACATCGCCGACCGCCCTGCCGATGCGCTATGCATCGCGCGCCAGGTCCAGGGCGGCGGCGTGCTGATGAGCCGCGGTGCCGAACGCCCGATCCCGGCCGGCACCGTGGTCGTGGGTCATGCCGACCGCCCCTATTCCGGCGTGCCGGAACCCCAGGCGGGCTTTCGCCATAGCCTGCTGATGATCCCCTTCGCCCGCTATCGGCCCTTGCTGCCGGCGCATGCCGACCTGTTGTGGCGCCCGATCCCGATCGAACCGGGACCGTCGGCACTGCTCGCCGCGTACTTCGATGCATTCGCCGCACAGGCCTCGCTGCTGTCCGAGCCGGTTGCCGCGGCCGCTGTCCAGGCCCTGGCTCAGCTGGCCCTGCTGGCGCAGGGCTTGGCGGTGCCCGCTGAGAAGGCCAGCCGCGACGCGGTTCGCACCAGCCTGCTGCAGAAGGCGCACGCCCTCATCGCCACGCATCTGCACCGCACCGACCTGTCTCCCGGGTTGATCGCCCAGGCCCTGGGTGTCTCGCCGCGCCAACTGCACCTGCTGTTCGAGCCGACCGGCACGACGTTCTCCGCCACGGTCATGAACCAGCGGCTGGCCGAGGCCCGGCGTTTGTTGGGCAAGTCCCCGCCGCTATCCGTGACGGACGTCGCCTTTGCCTGCGGCTTCAACAGCCTGTCGGCCTTCTACCGTGCCTTCCGCAATCTGCACGGCATGACCCCCAGCGACTATCGCGCCTCGCTTTAAATCACCGCGGCGCGGATCCGCACGACGACAGCGCCGGGGCGCCGAGGCAGAAGAAGCGGCCGCTGAAGCGCGGATCCTCGACCAGGACGCCATGGCCGACGGCCGATTGCGCCGCCGCGACCTCGTTGAGCACCGAGCTGAAGGGGCGCCACTGGACGTTGTTGGCCCGGATCGTGCGGTCGATCATGCTGGCGAGATCGGCGGTGGCGGTCGCGGCCGGCACGACGGTCAGCGTTCCCGGCACGAACGTCATCTGGTAGTTCACGGATGCCGCGAGCGTACCCTGGCCGATGGCGTAGGCACCGGGTGCGCTGGCGGTGGTCGCCTCGGTGGCGAGATCACCCGACAGCGTATCGCTGTTGACCAAACCTCGGCCGCCGACGCGGTAGGTCAGCGGCGGCAGGGCCCGGCCCGAGGTCACGCTCTGAGAGTCCGCCGTCACGGTGATCGGCCGCGGCGTGATGGTGAGGTCGGCGCCAACATACGTGATCCGGTAGTTCGGATTGTTGACGTCGGTCACGGTGCCCTGGCCGATCGCGTAGATGCCGATCCCGCTGGTCACCGACGCCGCGCTCGACAGCGCACCCACGACCGCCACACCGGCGCCGCGATCGCCGGTGGTGAAGGCGAATGCATTGGCATCGTCGCCGTAGACCCGGCTGGCGGCCTGCGCCGTCACCATGATCGGCCGCGGCGTGATCGCAAGGTCGGCGCCGGTGAACGTGAGCGCATAGTTGGGCGAGCCGAGGGTGCCCTGGCTGATGGCGTAGGTGCCGACATCGGATGTCGCGGTGGCCGTCGTGGCGAGAGCACCCGACAGCGTGTCGCCGTTGACCAGCCCGCCTTCCGACGTCACGGCATAGGTCAGCGCCGGGTTGGCATTGCCGTAGATCCGGCTTTGCGCGTCGGCGCGCACGGCGATCGGCCGCGGTGTGATGGTGAGATCGGCACCGACATAGCTCACCGCATAGTTGGGTGACGCCGCCAGCGTGCCCTGCATGATGGCGTAGACGCCGACGCCCGATGTGCCCGTCGCCGCGGTCGCGAGACCACCGGTCAGATGATCTTCGTTCATCTGGTTCCCGGACGTGATGGCCCAGGTGAGCGCCGGATTGCCGTCGCCGTAGACGCGGCTCCGGGCATCGGCGGTGACGGTGATCGGCCGCGGCGTCACCGTGAGGTCGGCCCCGACATAGGTCAGCGCATAGTTCGGGTTGGGTGACAGCGAGCCACGCTCGATGCCGTAGCGCCCGACGTTGGACAGCGCGCCAGCCCCCGTCACCAACTGGCCTTCCAGGGTGTCGCCGTTGACGAGAGCGCCTGATGTGATCCTGTAGGTCAAGGCCGGGTTGGCATCGCCATAGACGCGGCTCTGCGCATCGGCGGTGATGGTGATCGCGCGCGACATCACGGTGAGGTCGGCCGCGACGTAGGTCAGCGCATAGTTCGACGAGGCCGCCAACGTGCCCTGGCTGATGGCATAGGCCCCGACGCTGGAGGTCGCATTGGCATCCGTCGTCACGGCGCCCGACAGACCATCGCCGTTGACCAGTGAACCCGCGGTGATCCGGTACGTCAGAGCCGGGTTGGCATCGCCGTAGATGCGGCTGAGCGCATCGGCCGTCACGGTGATCGGCCGCTGCGTGACCGACAGCGTCGCCTTGGAATAGGTCAACGCGTAGTTCGCCGAGGCCGCGAGCGTGCCTTGCGTGATGACATAATCACCAACGTTGGAGGTGCTGGTAGCCGCCGTGGCCAGGGCGCCCGTCAGGCTGTCACCGTTGACCAGCGAACCCGACGTGACCGCATAGGTCAGCGCCGGATTGGCATCACCATAGGCCCGGCTGAGGGTGTCTCCGGTCACGGTGATCGGCCGCGGTGTCACAGCGAGATCGGCGCCGACATAGGTCAGCGCGTAGTTCGGCGAGGCCGCCAGCGTGCCCTGCGTGATGGCGTAGGCGCCGATATTGGAGGCGCCGTTGGCCGTCGTCGCCAGATCACCGGACAGCGCATCGCCGTTGACCAGCGATCCTTCGGTGACGCGATGAGTGAGGGCCGGATTGGCGTCGCCATAGACCCGGCTCTGGGCATCCGCCGTGACGGTGATCGGCCGCTGCGTCACCGTCAGGTCGGCCCCGACATAGGTGAAGGCATAGTTCGGGTTGGACGACAACGAGCCGCGTTCGATGCTGTAGCGCCCGACGCCGGATGTCGGCCCCGCCGATGTTGCCAACTGGCCATCGAGCGTGTCACCGCCGGCCAGGGACCCCGATGTGATTCTGTAGGTCAGCGCCGGGTTGGCATCGCCATAGACGCGGCTCTGCGCATCGGCCGTGACCGTGATCGACCGCGATGTCACCGTGAGATCGGCGCCGACATAGGTCAGCGCGTAGTTCGCCGACGCAGCCAGTGTGCCGCGCGTGATGGCGTACGCGCCGACGCTCGATCCACTGTGGGCGTCGGTGGTCACCGCACCCGACAGCGTGTCATCGTTGACCAGCGATCCGCCGGTGATCCGGTAGGTCAATACCGGGTTGGCGTTGCCATAAGGCCGGCTCTGGGCATCCGCCGTCACCTCGATCTGGCGCGGCGTGATGGTCAGGTCGGCGCCGACATACGTCAGCGCGTAGTTCGACGAGGCCGCCAGCGAACCCTGAGTGATGGCGTAGGCACCGACACCGAACCTGCCGTCCGCCGACGTCGTCAGCCCGCCGGACAACCCATCGCCGTTGACCAGCGATCCCGACGTGATGCCGTAGGTCAACGCCGGGTTCGCGTCGCCATAGACGCGTGTCTGTGCATCCGCCGTCACGGTTAGCGCGCGGCGCGTGACCTCAAGGTCGGCACCGACATAGGTCAGGGCGTAGTTCGACGACGCCGACAGCGTCCCCTGCGTGATGCCGTAGAGGCCGACGTTCGACGTGCCAGTGGCCGTGGTTGCCAGCGCTCCCGCCAGGCTGTCGCCATTGACCAGCGATCCCACCGTGATGTCGTAGACCAGTGCCGGGTTGGCATCGCCGTAGGCGCGGCTCTGTCCGCGTGCCGTGACCGTGATCGGGCGCGGCGCGACATACAGGCTGCCACCCAGATAGACAATACGTGAGGCGCCGCCGGTGGCGGTGAAAGTGCCGGCCACGCCACTGACGGTCATGCCGTAGAGGCCGACACCGCTGGTGGCGGTTGCGGTGGTCGAGAGGCTGCCGCCAGATGTGATGGTGTTCCAGTAGCCGGCGCCGACATAGCCTGATGTGGTCGGGTTGGCATCGCCGTAGTAGCGCGTCATGTTGGCCGACACACCGACGACTCCGGAGACGCCGAAAAGCTCCGGCCGGTACGTCGTGTCCGGCGGCGACCACACGGCCCAATCGAACCCGGCGAAGCCCGCCTGGGTCTGCATCGCCGCTGACGTCCGGCCGGTACCGCCCTGCGACGTGCTGCGTCCACTGGTCTCGGTGTTCCAGTAGGCAGCGGTGGCCGTTCCACCGGCCTGACGCGCGCCGACCAACCCGCCGAGGCCGCCGGTCCCCGTGACGGCGCCCGTAGAATACACTTGGTCGAGCGCACCACCATTGAGCCCGACAAAGCCGCCGACCGTCGTGCCGCCGGCAGCGGCGCCGGTGGCGTAGGCCTGGCGGATCGTGCCGGCGTTCCAGCCAGCGAAGCCGCCGATCACGGTCCCGCCGGTGTTGGTAACCGTGCCGGTGGCATAGCTCTGGCTGATCGTGGCGTTGCTGTTCCAACCGACAAAGCCGCCGACGGTTTGGCCGGTTGCGGTGACGGTGCCCGTGGCGAAGCTGCGCATCACATCGCCGCCGCCCCACGTCCCGTTGTTCTCGCCCAGCAGGCCGCCGACCCGGTTGATGCCGCTGACCGCCGTCGACGCGAAGGTATCACTGATCGTGCTGCCGTAGGCACGCCCGACCAGGGCGCCGACCGAGTCCTGCCCGGTCACCTGGCCGCCGACCAGGCCGACGCGGCGGATCGTGGCGTCGGACGTATAGCCGAACAAGCCAACTTGACTGGTGGTCGGCCGGTTGATGGTGAGGCCCGTGATGACATGGCCCTGGCCGTCGAACGTGCCGCTGAACCCCACGGCAACGGCGGAGCCCAGCGGATTGAATCCCGAGGCGTCCCAGATGCCGGCCGGATTGGCGCCTGATGTCGGCGTGGCGTCGATGTTGCGATCCAGGACATAGCGGCCGTCGAGCTGGCCACCGATGAGCTGAAGCTGGTGCAGATTGGAGATGGTGGTGACGCCGTTCACCGGCGCCGCCATTTCCCAGCGCCCGATTGGCCGCGTGCTGCCGTCGGCCTGGAACCACACGCTCTGAAAATTCCAGCCGGCATAGCTCGATGACACGCGCGCCTGGGCCGTGGTCAGGCCGGTGCCGCCCGCCGATGTGCTCTGGCCCGTCGTGCCCATGTCCCAGAAGGAATTGATGACGGTCGCCTCGTTCGTGCCGACCAGGCCGCCGGTGGCGATGGTCCCCGTGACGGCACCGCTGGCATAGGAATGGTCGACCACCCCGGATCCGGTTGTGTTGCGGCCGACCAGACCGCCCGTCGAGGCGCCGCCGCTGCCGTTCACCGAACCGATGGCATAGGTGTACTGCACGGCGCCGTTGTTCGAACCGATCAGGCCACCGGTTTCCTGTGTGCCACGCACCGCGGTGTCGGTGTACGAGTAGACAATGACGCCGGTATTCATGCCGACGAGGCCGCCGACAGAATTGGCGCCCGTGACAGCCCCGGTCACATAAGTCCTGTTGAGGACGCCGTTGTTCACGCCGGCGATGCCGCCGGTCGCAGTCGCACCGACGACCGTCACATTCGTCAGGCCGAGATTGCTGACATTGCCGCCGTAGCCGACGGCACCGAACAGGCCGACCCCCGACGCCGATGACCGGCTGATGGTGAGCCCATCGATCACGTGGTCCATGCCGTTGAGGGCGCCTGTGAAGCCGCTGCCACTGATCGCACCCACGGGGACGAAGCCGGATGGCGTGTAGATGCCGGCCGCGTTGCTGCCGCTCGACGCGCGGGCATCGATATCGCGGTCCAGCGCATAAGACGCGCCGGGATTGGCCGCCATCAACTGGAGCTGGTTGAGAGTCGATATCGCAATGACGCCGTTGACCGCCCGCGCCGCCTCCCAACGCCCGATCGGACGCATATCGGCAGTCTGGAACCATGTGTTGGTGAAGTCGAAACTGGCGTAGCTGGGCGACGTGCGCGCCTGCGCCGTCGTCAATCCGATTGCTGGTGGTGCCACGCCGATGAGCTCACCGACGGCGTTGGCCTGTCCGGTTGTTTGCGTATCCCAATAGACGGCTGAAGCTGTGCCCGGCCGCGGCTCGCCGCTGTCGTAATAACCTGCGACACCGCCGGAACGGATTGCGGCGGTGACGCGACCCGACGCATAGGCCTGGGTGATGCTGGCGCCATCCAGGATATTGCCGACCAGGCCGCCGACACGCGTGATGCCGCTCACCGTGCCGGCGACATAGGCCTGGGTAATGACGGAACCCGCACTGAAAAGGCCCGTCAGGCCGCCGACGATCACACTGCCGCTGACCGCGCCGGTGAAGTG
>DATEIF010000819.1:0-4691 GCA_035279205.1 Vineibacter sp. | reverse complement strand
CTTCTTCTTGGTCGCGGTATCGGTGCAGCCGGCACCGGCGTTGAACTCGCCGGCCGAGAGCGTGGTGGGCACCGCGACCTGGCGCACGACAGGCGCCTTCAACGGCTTGCGCGTCGGCGGCGTGGCATTGGTGACGCGCTTGTAGTCGTCGAGCTGCGCGGGAGTGCTGACATCGTTGGCGAGGCAAAGCTGCACCAGCTTGCCGGCGTCGGTCACCGAGCCGCCGCCCACCGTCACGATGAGATCGGCCTTGGCGTCGCGCGCCGCGTTGGCGGCATCGACGCAGTCCGTGCGCGGCGTGTGGGCGGCGATGCGATCCCAGGTCGCGGCATGGCGATTGCCGAGCTTCTGCACCAGGCTCGACACAACGTCCGTGGTGCGATGGAGCGTGCCGCTGGCGATGACGAAGATCCGCGTCGCGCCCAGGCGGGTCGCCTCCTCGGCCACGACATCGGCGCACGGCCGGCCGAAGATGACCTGGTCCATGTCGGGATAGCGATAGACACCGGCCTGCATGCGAACGCTCCATCAATCGGGGCCGGCACAGTGCGGTGCGGGCGGCGGCGGCGCAACATTTTGGGTTGCCGGCTCACTGTGCGCATAGGTGTCAGGTCGCGCGTGCATTGCCAGAAAGGCTGCCGCGGCCCCATACTGGCGCCTTCGAGAGTCGAGAGGGAGCGCACCATGGACACCGTCATCTTGGACAAGCCGAAGAAACAGGCTCATGCGTCCAAGGCCAAGCCCCGCTACGTGCCGGGTCGCCGCGAATTCTTCAAATACCGTGAGCTGGGCGTCACCGAGGCCAGCAACGGCACCATGCGCGCCCAGGTGACATCGGCGACGCAGGGCATGTCGCGGCCGACCGGCTGGCACTACCATGTCTGCGAATCGCAGCTGGTCTATATGCTGAGCGGCTGGGTCGATCTCGAGTTCGAGGACGGCGAGACCATCCGCGTCGAGGCCGGCGACTCGCTCTACATCCCCGGCGGCCTGCGCCACAACGAGATCAAGACATCCGACGCCTTCGAGCTGCTGGAAGTCTCGGTGCCGGCCGACATGGGCACCGTCGCCTGCGATCCGCCGGCAGGACGGAAGTAATCTCATGATCCTCCCCAGCTCCGCTGGGGAGGTGCCCCGCAGGGGCGGAGGGGAGCGCTCGTGGTCTTTGTAACCTAGACCACGTCGGCTCCTCATCCGGCCTTCGGCCACCTTCCCCACTGACGTGGGGAAGGAAGATCATGGTTCAAACGCGAACGACGTCATCGACAGCGTGCCGTTGGTGAAGCTGCGGTGCAGCGGCCGGCCGCGGGCGCCTTCGCCCGCCGCGCCCAGCGCCACGAACAGCGGTAGGAAATGTTCGTCGGTGGGATGCGCCATCAGCGCGTCGGGTGCCTGACGCTTCCAGTCGACCAGCGCCTCGACGTCGCCCGCCTCGACCCGCGCCACCAGCCAGTCATCGAAGCGCTGTGCCCAGTCGGCCACGACGTCGTGCTGACCGCGCGACAGCGCCCGCAGGTTATGCGTGGCGCTGCCGCTGCCCAGCACCAGGATGCCCTCGGCCGCCAGCGGCGCCAGCGCCCGGCCCACCGCGACATGATGCGCGGCATCGCGGTAGGGCTGCACCGCGAGCTGCAGGATCGGGATATCGGCCGCCGGCCAGCCCAGCAGCGCCGGCACCCAGGCGCCGTGGTCCAGCCCCTGCTCGGGATCGACCGCGACGTCCATGCCGGCGGCCTGCAGCGCCGCGACGACGCGCGCGGCAATGTCGGGGGCACCCGGCGCCGGATAGCGGAACGTATAGAGCTGCGGCGGAAAGCCGTAGAAATCATGGACGGTCTCGGGCCGCGACGCCGTCGAGACGGCCGGCATGCGCGTCGTCCAGTGTGCCGAGACGGCGATGATCGCCTTGGGCCGCGGCACCGCATCGCCGAGCCGGCGCAGGAAGCGCGTCGCCGGCACATCCTCCAGGATCAGCATCGGCGAGCCGTGGGACACGAACAGCGTCGTCGCTTCAGTCGTCATGCGCCATCTCTCGACAGGAGCCGGCATCCTACGCGCCGGTTCTGCGAATGATAAGAGGCGCGACATTGCCGTCCTGAGTGCAGCGAAGGACCCGCTATGCCGTCGGTTGGCACGAACGGATCCGTTGGCGCACATGCGCTATGGCGAAGGCCCGTGCGCATCGACGGCATAACGGGTCCTTCGCTGCGCTCAGGACGACAGAGCGTCGTGGCGCGCTGCCGCCGGCGCCTGCTATCGTCACGGCGCCACCGGTGCGATGTGGCTTTTTCCCAGGGGAGTGATGGTGATGTCCGTGTTGGGCAAGAAGGCGGCTGCGTGGATGGCCGGCCTGGTTGGGGTGGGTCTTTTGTGCTCGGTGGCGCAGGCGCAGACGACCTTGCGCGTGGTGGCGCATTCGGACCTGAAGGTGCTGGATCCGATTTGGACCACCGCCTACATCACCCGCAACCACGGCTACATGATCTACGACACCCTGCTGGCGCAGGATGGCAATCTGCATATCCGCCCGCAGATGGCCGACTGGAAGGTCAGCGACGACAAGCTCACCTACACCTTCACGCTGCGCGATGGCCTGGAATGGCATGACGGCCAGCCGGTGACCAGCGAGGACGTGGTGCCCTCGATCAAGCGCTGGGCCGAGCGCGACGGCATGGGCCAGCAGATGTGGCAGTTCGTGAAGGAGCTGAAGGCGGTCGACCCCAAGACGGTGCAGCTGGTGCTGAAGGAACCATATGGGCTGGTGCTGGAGGCGCTGGGCAAGCCGAGCTCGACGGTGCCGTTCATCATGCCCAAGCGCATCGCCGAGACACCGTCGAACCAGCAGATCAAGGAGATGATCGGATCGGGCCCGTTCATCTTCAAGCAGGACGAGTGGAAGCCAGGCGACAAGGTCGTCTATGTGAAGAACTCGAAGTACAAGCCGCGCGCCGAGCCGCCCTCCGGCCTGGCCGGCGGCAAGGTAGTCAAGATCGACCGTGTCGAATGGATCTCGATCCCCGATCCGCTGACCGCGGTCAATGCGCTGATCGCCGGTGAGATCGACATGATCGAGCTGCCGCCGCCCGACCTGTTCCCGGTGATGAAGGACGAGAAGGCCATCCAGATCTACGGCTGGAACGTGCTGGGCAGCCAGATCATCGCCCGCTTCAATCACCTGCACCCGCCCTTCAACAACGTGAAGGCGCGCCTCGCCGTGCTCTACGCCACGGCGCAGGAGGACTACCTGCAGGCGCAGGTCGGCGACAAGGACATCTACGCCGTCTGCAACGCGCCATTGGTCTGCGGCACGCCGCAGGCCAAGACCTATGGCGACCTGCTGATCAAGCCGGACCTCGCCAAGGCGCGCCAGCTGCTCAAGGAGTCGGGCTACGACGGCACGCCTGTGGTCATCATGCACGCCACTGACCTGCAGTCGACGAACCGGCTGCCGCAGGTCGCCAAGGCCCAGCTCGAGAAGGTCGGCTTCAAGGTCGACATGCAGTCGATGGACTGGCAGTCGGTGGTGTCGCGGCGCGCCAAGAAGGATCCGCCGGCCCAGGGCGGCTGGCATATGTTCTTCACCACCGCCGTCTCCGTTGACGCCGCCAACCCGGTCAACATCTTCACCAGCGGCGGCTGCGACACGGCCTGGTTCGGCTGGACCTGCGATGAGGAGCTGGAGAAGGCGCGCACGGCCTACTCGCGCGCCACAGATGATGCGACCCGCAAGGCGCTATCCGACAAGATCCAGGACCGCATCACCGAGCAAGGTCACCATCTCGTGATCGGCCAGTTCAAGCAGTTCGGCGCCTACCGCAAGGACCGCATGGAGGGCTGGCTGCCCGGCCCGGTCGCCGTGTTCTGGAACATCAGCAAGAAGTAACCGGATGGTGCGCGCCGCGTCCGCGGCGCGCACCATCTGCATCCAATGAGGTCTCTTTAACGTAACTATATGGAATAGACGTAACGCCGCAGGTGTTCAGGTCTGGGAACCCTTGTGTCTGACAGCCCGTGCACCGGGAGGGAAGATGGACGACGAACGGCACACTGTGTCCTGCCCAATGGATTTTATCCTGCGGATCCTGATGGGGCCCTGGACCACCTACATTCTGTACACCCTGGGTGAGCATGGGCCGCAGCGCTTCGGCGAGCTCAAGCGCCGGGTGACCGGCGTCTCAGCCAAGATGCTGACCGAACGCCTGCGCTCGCTGGAACAGGCCGAGCTGATCAGCCGGCACTACGAGCCGACCATACCGCCCAAGGTCACCTATGCCCTCACGGCCCGCGGCCGCGAGCTGGGCGGCGTGCTGGACCAGCTCTCCGCGCTGGGCAGCAAGTGGCTGGCCGAGGATGCCGCGCGGACACCCCGCATCGCCCAGGCGGCGGAGTAGCTTACGCCCCTCTCCCGTTTACGGGAGAGGGAGGGGCCCGTTGCGCGCAGCGCAATGGGAGGGTGAGGGGCTAAGAACTCAGCGCCTCGTCCCTATCCCCTCACCTTCCCATCGTGCTGCGCACGATGGGCCCCTTCCTCTCCCGCTTGGCGGGAGAGGATAAACCTACCCCTCGTATGGCGTGCCGAGGTGGAAGAGGCAGTCGCCGCGTTCGCTGCGGCCAGGCACGCGCTTGCAAATCACCAGGCCATCGCGCTCGAAGTGCGCGACGCTGGGCTCGCGCCACGGCGTGTCGTGGAA
>DATEIF010000818.1:0-4329 GCA_035279205.1 Vineibacter sp. | reverse complement strand
GCCAGGTCGCTGCTGTCGACGATCACGCTGTCGGCGCCAAGCGCCTGCAATTCGCCGGCGAGGTCGGCACGGCGCACGACATTGACCGTGCGCAGGCCGCGCTGCCTGGCCAGCACGATCAGCAGTCGGCCGACGGCGGAGTTGGCGACATTCTGGATCACCCAGTCGCCCGGCCCCAGCGCGACATGGTCTTCGAGCAGCAGCAGCGCGGTCGGCGGGTTGATGCGCAGCATCGCCGCCTGCTTCAGGTCGAGGCCGGCCGGGACGGCGATGACGTCGTCGCCCTTCACCCGCCGCTTCTGGGCCCAGTTCTCACGCTGCAGATTGATCACCAGATCGCCCGCCTTGACGTGCGACACGCCGGTGCCGACCACCGTCACCCGGCCGATGCACTCGGCACCCGGCGTCGCGGGCAGTGGCGGTTTCAGCCGGTAGCTGCCCTTGCAGAACCAGACGTCGGCCGGATTGATCGGAAACAGCAACACGTCGAACACCACTTCACCTGGCCCGGGCGCGCCGACATCAGGCACCTCGGCGCAGCGCGCAACCTCCTCGGGCACGCCGTAGCTGTCGAGCAATACGCGCTTCATGTCTTCCTCCTCGCGCCCCGGCGCGTCGTTGAAGTGTCATGGCGAGGTTATTCGATTGTCATGTCGGCACCATAGACACTCTTGCATCCCACTGCCGGAGGCCGGAGATGCTCACGCGCCGCGCCGTCACCGCAGGCGCACGCGCCGCGCCGTCCGCTGGACCCACTACCCGCTCTATTACATGGACTTTCGCAGCGACAACCTCGCCTTTACCTAGGGAGACGCGCATGACCCGGATCCTGGTACTGTCGGACCTTCATCTGTCACCCACGCACGGTTTCTTCTGGAGCAATTGGACCTTGGCGCGCGACACGGCGAACACGATCGCGCCCGCCGCCGTCATCGTCACCGGCGACCTGTGCATCAACGGGCCCGAGAGCGACGCGGAGATCGCGTTCGCAGCCGCGGCGCTGCGGGGACTGGCGCCGCGCGTGCTGGCGCTGCCCGGCAACCACGACGTGGGCGACGAGCCGCCCGGACAGGACGCCGAGCAGCTCGTCGACGAACCCCGGCTGGCGCGCTGGAACACCGCGTTCGGCGCCGATTGCTGGTCGCTTGATCTCGACGCGTGGCGGCTGATCGGCGTGAACGCGCAGCTGTTCGGCTCCGGCCTCGCCGCCGAGGCGGCACAGCAAGCGTGGCTCGATGCCGCGCTGGCGACTGCGGCAGGGCGGCGCATCGCGCTCTTCCTGCACAAGCCGTTGTTCCTCGAGACGGCGGACGAGGCCGAGCTGACCGCCAGCAGCCTGAACCCGGCGCCGCGCCAAGCGCTGCTGGAAAAGCTTCGGGCCGCGCGGGTCTCGCTGGTGGTGAGCGGCCACCTGCATCAGTACCGCGATCGCACCGTGGGTGGCCTGCGCCACGTATGGGCGCCCTCGACCGCCTTCATGACCAACCATCCGCTGGGCGGCGATCCGCGGCCGGGCATGCTCGCCATCGACTTCGCCGGGTCTGAGCCCATCATCGAGCTCATGCGGCCGCCGGGCATGGCCGAGCTCGATCTCGCCACGATCAAGGAACACGGCCGCTACAAGTTCCTGCGCGACATGCCGGCCTGCCCACCGCAGGCGGCCTAAGTCCTACTCCAGCTTCACGCCCAGCTCCTGCACCAACGGGATCATGCGGGCCTTCAGCCGCTCGTAGTCGGCCGCCATCTCCTCGTGGGTGAGCGGCTTCTCGTGCAGGCCGAAGGTGTCGTACATCTTGCGCCCGCCCTCGGAATCAGCGGCTTCGACCCAGAGCGCCGACATGCGCTTGACGATGTCCATCGACGTGCCGGCGGGCGCGAAGAGGCCGAGCCACCCGAACTGGCTGAAGGCGGCGTGGGTGAAGCCCTGCTCCGTCATCGTCGGCATGTCGGGGAACTTGGCATTGCGCCGACGCGCCGGCAGAGCGATCAGCCGGATGGTACCGTTTACCAAGAGCGGCCGCAGGGCCTGGTAGCTGCCCATCGCCGCCTGCAGCGAGCCCGACCCCATGTCCTGCCACATCGGGCCTTCGCCGCGATAGTGAACGATCTCCATCCGCACGCCGTACAGCTCGTTGAGCTTGGCGCAGAGGATGTGTGCCCCTGACCCTGGCGCCCAGGAGCCGAAACTGACCTTGTTCTTGCGTGCATAGTCGATGAGCTCGGCCACGGTGTTGACCGGCAGCGACTTGTGCACCGCCACCGGCAGCTCGCCCGAGGACGTTGCCGAGACCGGCACGAAGTCCTTGTCGGGATCGAAGCCCAGATGGCTGTAGAGCACGCGGTTCTGCACCAGCGTTCCCGACACGGTGTGCAGGAACGTGTAGCCGTCGGGCGCCGCGCGCGCCACGAGGCCGGCCCCGATATTGCCGCCGGCGCCCGGCTTGTTGTCGATGATGATCTGCTGGCCCAGCTTGCGCGACGCGTATTCGCCGAACACGCGGGCGATACCGTCGGTCAGGCCGCCAGGGGCGAAGTTCACCACGATGGTGATCGGCTTGGCCGGCCAGGTCGCCTGTCCGCGGACGATCGACGGTCCGGCCAGGACGCCGGCGCCGACCAGCGTCGCCGCTCCCGTGATGAATGGACGGCGGTGGATCTGGCGCATGGCATATCCCCCTGGCTGGTGGCCCATCGTACCGGGATCGGCGCGCCGTACAATGGCTCCGGCCGCCAATCTCGCCGTTGAGATCTTTTGCCGGCAAGGAATTTGCTTGTAAGCTGTGCAGGTCGTTCGAACGGACGCATGGGGTGGAGACGGCATGGCGGCGATGGCAGCGTTCGACGAAATGCGCAGTGCGGCCGATGGCGTGCGCACACCCTACCGAGCCGTTGCCAGCTGGCTGCAGCACACACCCATGGAGGCCATCGAGGCCAAGCGCCGCGAGGTCGACGCGTTCTACCACCGCGCCGGGATCACGTTCGGGGCCTACGGTGCCGTCGACGGCCATGAGACCACGATCCCGTTCGACATCATCCCGCGGGTGATCGCCGCCGACGAATGGACGTTCCTCGAACGCGGCCTGTCGCAGCGGGTGCGCGCGCTCAATGCCTTCCTGGCCGACGCCTACGGCGCGCGCGAGATCTGCCGCGCCGGAGTCATCCCCGAGGCGCAGCTGCTGCTGAACGGCGAGTTCGCGTCGCTGGCGCAGGACCTGAAGCTGCCGGGCGACATCCACGTGCACATCGCCGGCATCGACCTGGTGCGGGTCGGCGAGCAGGAGTTCTACGTTCTGGAGGACAACGTCCGCACGCCGTCGGGCATCTCCTACGTGCTGGAGAACCGCGAGGTGATGATGCGGCTGGCGCCCGAGCTGTTCGCGCGCGTGCCGGTGCGGCCGGTCGCCAGCTACACCGAGGAGCTGCTGAACACCCTGCGCTCGGTATCGTTCAGCGACGACGGCGAGCCCAACGTCGTGCTGCTGACGCCGGGCCACTACAACAGCGCCTATTTCGAGCACGCCTTCCTGGCCGACGAGATGGGCATCGAGCTGGTCGAGGGCACCGACCTGTTCGTCGACGAGGGCCGCGTCTTCATGCGCACGCCGCGCGGGCCGCAGCGCGTCGATGTGATCTACCGGCGCATCGACGATTCGTTCCTCGATCCGCTGGCCTTTCGGCCCGACTCCTTCCTCGGCGTGCCAGGCCTGGTGGGCGCGCTGCGCATGGGCCGGGTCAACGTCGTCAATGCCATCGGCAACGGCGTCGCCGATGACAAGTCGACCTACCTCTACGTGCCCGACATGATCCGCTTCTACCTCAGCGAGGAGCCGATCCTCAGCAACGTGCCGACATGGCGTGGCGACAAGGCGGATGACATCAAGTACATCCTGGAGCACCTGCCCGAGATCGTCGTCAAGGAAGTGCATGGCTCCGGCGGCAAGGGCATGCTGGTGGGGCCGACCTCGACCAAGGCCGAGATCGAGGAGTTCCGGGCGCTCCTGAAGGCACGGCCCGATGCCTACATCGCGCAGCCGACCTTGGCGCTCAGCACCTGTCCCACCTTCGTCGACCAGGGCGTGGCACCGCGCCATGTCGATCTGCGGCCCTTCATCCTGTCGCGCCGCAGCGGCGAGGTGTTCATCACGCCCGGCGGGCTGACGCGCGTGGCGCTGAAGGAAGGCTCGCTGGTGGTGAACTCGAGTCAGGGCGGCGGCACCAAAGACACCTGGGTGCTGGGCGCGCGCGGCGAGGTGACGCCATGACCCCTCTCCGCCCACGCAGTGGGGGGAGAGGGAGGGGCCCATCGCGCAGCGATGGGAGGGTGAGGTG
>DATEIF010000817.1:0-2658 GCA_035279205.1 Vineibacter sp. | reverse complement strand
CGCACGGCGGCTGATCTGATCGCGGCCGGCAATTTCGGCTGCATCGGCCAGATCGGCGGCGGCACCGCAATCCCCATCGCCCACACCGTCGAGCTGCTGGACTGGGTCACCGGCGGCCCGCTGCCGGCGGCGTTGGAGGGCAAGGGCTTCGTGCTTTCTTCCTCCCCACGCAGTGGGGAGGTGCCCCGAAGGGGCGGAGGGGACGCCAGGTGATCTCAGTAACAGAGACCACGTCGGCTCCCCATCCGCCCTTCGGGCACCTTCCCCGCAAGCGGGGAAGGGAATGACGGCGTCGCGCGCTTGACCGTCTACCAGCCGCGCGCGATGGTGCGGCCCGGCGCGTTCGCGCACGGAACCTCAGGGGAGAAGAGCATGCGTCTGTGTACCATCCAACGCGATGGCAAGGCCGTCGTGGGCGTCAAGGTCGACGGCAAGATCATCGACCTCAGCAAGCAGATGCCGCGCGGCCCCAAGTCCGTGGTCGAGATCCTGGCCGGCGGCAAGAAGCTGCAGGACGCCGTCGCCAAGGCCTGCGCCAAGCCCAAGCCGGCGGCGCTGGTGTCGGAGAAGTCGGCCAAGTACCTGCCGCCGATTCCCAGCCCCAGCAAGATCCTCTGCATCGGCCTGAACTATCGCAAGCACGCCGAGGAGACCAAGAACCCGATCCCGCCCTACCCGGTGGTGTTCTGCCGCTTCAACAACACGCTGACGCCGCATAACGGCAAGATGCCGCGGCCCAGCCACTCTGAGCAGCTCGACTGGGAAGCCGAGCTGGCGGTGATCATCAGCCGCAAGGCGCGCAACGTCGCCAAGGAGAAGGCACTGGGCGTCGTCGGCGGCTATGCCTGCTTCAACGACGGCTCGGTGCGCGACTGGCAGGCAAAGTCGGGCCAGTTCACCCTGGGCAAGAACTTCGACGGCACCGGCGGCTTCGGCCCCGACATCGTCACCTCGGATGAGCTGCCCAAGGGTGCTGCCCCGCTGCGCATCATGACCCGGGTCAACGGCGAGACGATGCAGGACAGCGACACCGGCGACCTGATCTTCGACGTGCCGACCCTGGTGAGCGAGCTCAGCAAGGCCATGACGCTTGAGCCGGGTGACGTCATCATCACCGGCACGCCCTCGGGCGTCGCGATGGCGCGCCGCCCGCAGCCCTGGCTCAAGCCGGGCGACGTCTGCGAGATCGAGATCGAAGGGATCGGCGTACTGCGCAACGTCATCACGCAGGGCGCCTAAAAGCGTTTCCTCCCCACGCAGTGGGGAGGTGCCCCGCAGGGGCGGAGGGGACGCAACGAGGTCTTCGTAACTTAGATCACGTTGGCTCCCCCTCCGGCCTTCGGCCACCTCCCCCAACTGCGTTGGGAGAGGGATGAGTCGAGGGGATTATTGCGTTCCCATGCCCTGCAGGCCGCCCAGCATCAGGCGGGTGGCGAAGTCGGCGGCGCCGTCGGCGTCGACCGGGTCGCGGGCGATCATCAGGACCGACACCTCGAACGCGATACCCGACAGCGCCGCTGCAAACAGCGCGGCATCCATCGTCGGCAGCGTGCCGCGGGCCATGGCATCCTTCAGGTGGTCGTAGAGGCAGCGCGCCAGGGTGCGCACGTCGGGCTTGTCGAGCAGGGTGCGGATGGCCGTGACGTTCTTGCGCGCCAATGCCAGCAGTTCGGGGTCGTCGACGATGAAGCGGAAGTAGACCGTGAAGTGGGAGCGCAGGAATTCCTCGGCCGTGCTCGCCTTGGCGCGGCCGGCGCTGTGGCGGCGCACCAGCTCATCGGTCAGCTCGCCGACCACGGCGGCGAAGATCGCGTCCTTGTCCTCGAAATAGTTATAGAACGTACCGGTCGCCAGGTCGGTGCGGCGCACGATATCGCGCACGCTGGCGGCACCGAATCCCATCTCGGCGAACACGGCGCGCGCCGCCGCCAGCAGCTGGGCGCGGTTCTCCTGCTTCTTGCGCTCGCGCCGCGAGTCGGCTGAGGGCAGGTCCGGACGTTCGTCCATGGTATCGGATGTGCTCATGCGTCTGCCACAGTTTTGAACCCAACGTTTAGGACGCCGGGTGGTGCCAGGGCAAGACCGTCAGTGCCGCCCGACCGCGGTCCCGGTGTTGGCGGCCAGGGCCTTCAGCAGCCGCTCGATCCAGGCCGGGCCGGTCTGTCGCTCGGCCGGTGGCGCGTGGCCGGCGGCCCATTCCAGCGCCAGCGTCAGCGGAACCCAGCGTCGCCGCGGCCGGCGCGCATCGTCGTGCCATGACTGCAGTGCGGCTGACAAAGACATCGTGGGCAGCGCCGCGATCTGGCCCTTGCCGGGCTCGGCACACCAGGCCGCCGGTGTCGTCACCAGATGCTGCCGGCAGGCCAGCGGCCGGTCGGCATAGATCGAGCACGCCTCGTCCTCGAGGAACGGGCAGGGGATGCCCAGTGCGAATGCGTCGAGGCTGAGCGTGCGCACCGTGGGGCCATGCGCGCCATTCGCACCGGCGTCGGCGAGCGGCGTCTTGAGGTCGGCCTCGTCCAGCCGTCGTGCGGCGTCGGCAAAGCGTGCGCGGACGGTGCTGCGCCGCGGCTCGGGCAGGCGCTCGACCAGCGCCGCCAGCGACCGGGCCTCGACATCGACCAGCGCCACGGGCTGGCGGCAGCAGGCCGCGCAGCC
>DATEIF010000816.1:0-2959 GCA_035279205.1 Vineibacter sp. | reverse complement strand
CTCCCCCAACTGCGTTGGGGGAGGACATGAAAGGAGTTCCATCATGAAAGCCGCCGTCGTCGGCGAGTCGGGCGTCGAGGTCAGTGATATCCCGACGCCATCGCCCAAGCCCAACGAAGTGCTGATCAAGGTGCGCGCCGCCAGCCTCAACCGCGCCGACCTCGCCGTCGCCGCCGGGCGCCGCCACGGCACCGTCGGCGGCGTCGGTGCGCGCCTGGGACTGGAGTGTGCCGGCGAGGTCGCCGCGGTCGGCGCCGAGGTCCAGGGCTTCAAGGTCGGCGACCGCGTGATGAGCTCGGCGCCCGGCGGCTACGCCGAGTACGCCACCGCCGAGGCGGGGCGCGTGCACAAGGTGCCGGCCAACAACATGACCTTCGAGCAGGCCGCCTGCTATCCCGTGGCGCTGCAGACCATGCACAACGCCTTGGTGACGGCGGGCCGGCTGAAGGCGGGCGAGTCGGTGCTGATCCAGGGCGCCAGCTCAGGCGTCGGCCTGATGGGCCTGCAGATCGCCAAGCTGATGGGCGCCGCAGTCGTGATCGGCACCTCGACCAACGAGGCGCGGCGGGCGCGGCTGAAGGAGTTCGGCGCCGACATCGCGCTTGATTCGAAAGATGCGGGATGGCCCGACGCGGTGAAGCAGGCGACCGGCGGCAAGGGCGTCGACCTGATCGTCGACCAGGTCTCGGGCGGCGTCGCCAACCAGAACATGCAGGCCGCCGCCGTGCTCGGGCGCATCGTCAATGTCGGCCGGCTGGGCGGCATGAAGGGCGAGTTCGACTTCGACCTGCACGCGCTCAAGCGCATCGACTATATCGGCGTCACGTTCCGCACCCGCTCGCCCGAGGAGGTGGCGGAGATCAACCGGCTGATGCGCGCCGATCTGTGGCCGGCGCTGGAGGCAGGCCAGCTCTCGCTGCCCATCGACCGCACCTTCCCGCTCGATCAGGTCAGCGCAGCGCTGGCCCACATGCGGGCCAACGCCCATTTCGGCAAGATCGTTCTGACGATGTGATGTCTTCCTGGGAGCGCGGGCGTCCCGCCCGCAACGTCAGGCCTGCCGCAGGCGGTCGGGCAGGATCGTGCGCGAGTCGTCGGAGTGTTCGTAGAGCTCGGGCGGCAGTCGGCGCATGTTGCCCAGCGAGGCGACCACCATCTGCTTGCCCAGGCGACGCGCGTACTTCATGGCTGGCACCAGGTCGGTGTCCTGCGATGCCAGGATGAGTTGATCGATATCCGGCAGGTGGGAATAGGAGGCGATATCGAGCGCGATGCGCACGTCGACGCCCTTCTGCTCGAAGTCGGGCGCGAAGTCCTCGTCGGTGAGCGCCTGGCTCGGCGTCGGCGTGATGCCGCGCCGCAGGCGGAAACCACGGAACTTCAGGATACCGCGGCGCACGGCGAAGCGCTCGCGTTGCGCCAGCTCGCGCAGCCAGCCGTCGCCCGACTCGAAGACCCGTCGCTCGCCCGAGATCGGCAGCGTCACCTCGCCGGCGAACGGCGGGCAGTCGTAGTACAGGATACGCAGCACATGCTCGCGATCATGATCGATGCACGACCAGGCAAAACGCTCGACGAAATCGTTGTTGTATTGGAAGCCGATTTCTTGGGCGCTCTTGCGGAGGTTGCCGCCGTCCAGCAGGACGACGGATTTCAACATACCGGTGGCCATAGGTTACCAAAATCCCTGACAGCGTTAATTGAGCCGGTTCAGCGCAAATGGTCGCAGCCGGCAGAAGAATGTTTAGGCTGCCCGATCAGCCGTTCGCAAGTACCAATCAGTCCGCCTTCGCTACAACTATCCAGGTCGACAGGGCCTGGGCGCACAGCGTGCCGCTCCGGGTATAAATCGCCGTGCCGGCCAGCAGCTTGCGGCCGTCGGCGCCGACCTTCCAGCCCACCACCATGCACGGCTCCTCTGGGTGCGGCCGGTGGAAAACCTGCCCCGTCATGCGACCGGTCATGGCCAGGCGCCAATCGTCAGGGTCCTGAACCGCCCAGGCACCCGGACAGTCGAGCGCACCCCACAGGAAGGCGGCATCGATGCGGCCGTCGTCGGCCGCGTGGGCGGCGTGCGGCTGGTACAGCGAGAGCGACATCGGCCTGTCTTCCAGGCGCTGGCCGAAGACGCGCAGGCCATCGCCGACGCCCCGGCCGCGTCCGCAGACCAGGCACCAGTGGAAGTCGCTGTCCTCACCGCAGCCGCCATCGGCCGCCAGGCGCTCGGCCGCCGCCCAGTCCTGCACGCCGGGCGGATCCAGCGTCAACGTCGTGGGACGCGCCTCGGCGACGAGCCTGGTGTCGTGCTTCAGCAGCATCCGGTCATCGCCGTCGCGCGCCAGCGCGAGCGGGGTGCCGATGGGGATCGGTGCGCGCAGGGTCACCTCGACGGCGCCATCGGCGTCCACGTGCCGTGCCAGAACCCCGGCCACGTAGCCGCCGTTGCCCGACAGGCGCGGGCCGTTATAGCGGCGGTCGATAACGATCGTGCTGTCGTGGACCATGCGTACACTCACCTTCCCCGCGCGGGGCGCAACCGTGTCCTGCGATCGTTGCCACGGCAAGCACTCGCGATGCAATGCCGCCTTCACTAATCTGCACGGTCCGAGTTGTCGTTGGAGGAAAAGCGCGTGAAGCACCGGGCTGATTGGCTGCCCTACGGCCTGGTGGCGATGTGTTTCCTGCTGAACCTCGCCACGCGCGGCGTGGGCGAATCGTTCGGCGTTTTCGTGCCCTCGCTGCAGGCTGCCTTCGATGCCGAGCGCGCGGTCGTCACCAGCGTCTACGGGCTGGGCATGCTGGCGATGGGCCTGGGTGGTCCCTTCGCCGGCCTGTTGCTCGACCGTATCGGGCCGCGGGTGCTGGTCCTCGCCGGGCTGGTCTGCGCCGGCGGCGGCACGCTGCTCGCCGCGCAGGCGTCGGCCGTCTGGCAGCTGCATGCCACGCTGGGGGTGGCAGC
>DATEIF010000815.1:0-18966 GCA_035279205.1 Vineibacter sp. | reverse complement strand
CGCGCGGTGTTCACCCACGTCATCATGCCCGAAATGGAGCGCTTCACCGGCGTCCTCAACCAGGCCCGCATGCGGCCGACGGTATCGGATACCGGCGCCTTCTACCTGCCGGGCTCGACCGATGCGACCCTGGTCGCCAAGTTCGCCCTGCCGCTGCTGCGCGAGCAGGTCGCGCTGCCGCTCAGCGTCTCGTTCGAGGCCGTCTTCCCGGTCGGCATCGCGATCTACTACGGCGACATCGAGGCGACCCAGGCGGAGGCCAAGAGCCAGGTCGAGGAGGTTTCGCTGGAAGACGTCACCCGCGACCTGGTCGAGGACCGCCTCGTGCGCGTGCTCGAAAACCATCTCCATGAGCTCTGAATTTGATTTTCGGACCGGGTTCCCTGGGACCGCGGGCCTCCGGCCCGCTCATGATGCGGGCGAGACGCCCGCGCTCCCAGGGGGTCACTTGACGCCCGTCCCGCAAAGGCTCACCTCTACGGTCATGGATACCCTCGAAAAGCCGGTCCTGGCGCGGACCGAGCGCCATCCCGAGAAGGCGCACCGGCCCGACAATCCGGTGGCGCGCAAACCCGACTGGATCCGGGTCAAGGCACCCAACTCGCCGGAATACGCCGAGACCAAGCGCCTGATGCGCCAGTATGGTCTTTCGACCGTCTGCGAGGAGGCGGCGTGCCCCAACATCGGCGAGTGCTGGAAGCTCAAGCACGCCACCTTCATGATCATGGGCGACACCTGCACGCGGGCGTGCGCCTTCTGCAACGTGAAGACCGGGCTTCCCGGCGCGCTCAATCCGCACGAGCCCGCCAACGTCGCCGAGGCCGTACAGAAGCTGGGCCTGCACCATGTCGTTGTGACGTCGGTCGACCGCGATGATCTCGAGGATGGCGGTGCGGCGCACTTTGCCGCCGTCATCACCGCCATCCACCAGGCCGCGCCCGGCACCACGGTGGAGATCCTGACGCCGGACTTCCTGCGCAAGCCGGGCGCCACCGAGGTTGTGGTCGCGGCCAAGCCCGACGTGTTCAACCACAATCTCGAGACCGTGCCGCGGCTCTATCCGACGATCCGACCCGGCGCGCGTTACTTCACGTCCCTGCAGTTGCTGGCGCGCGTCAAGGAGGTCGATCCGGCGAGCTTCACCAAGTCCGGCCTGATGGTCGGCCTGGGCGAGACGCGGGCCGAGATCGGTCAGGTGATGGACGACCTGCGCGCCGCCGATGTCGATTTCCTCACCATCGGCCAGTATCTGCAGCCGACACCCAAGCACGCCGCGGTCGACAAGTTCTGGACGCCCGACGAGTTCGCGCAGCTGGCTGCCATGGCGCGCGGCAAGGGCTTTCTGACGGTGTCGGCAACGCCGCTGACGCGCTCCAGCTACCACGCCGGCGATGACTTCGCGCGTCTGCGGGCCGCTCGTCAGGCCAGGCTGGCGGCGTCGACCTGATATCATGCCGACACACAGCGAGCGGCGGGTGCTGCCGTACACGCCGCAGCAGCTCTACGATCTGGTCAGCGACGTCGAGAAGTATCCCGAGTTCCTGCCCTGGTGCGTCGCCGCGCGCGTGCGCGAACGCAGCGACCGACTGATCATCGCCGACCTCGCCATCGGCTTTCGCGTCTTTCGCGAGCGCTTCACCTCGAAAGTCACGTTGTCACCGGACACACCCGATGGTCCGCGCATCGACACCGCCTACGCCGACGGACCGTTCAAGCATCTGATGAACTACTGGATCTTTCATCCGCACGCGAAGGGTTGCGAGATCGACTTCTATGTCGAGTTCGAGTTCCGCTCCAAGCTCCTGCAGGCCACGATCGAGCTGCTGTTCCATGAGGCCGTGCGGCGCATGGTGGCGGCGTTCGAGGGCCGTGCCGCCAAGCTCTACGGCAAGGTCGCCGCGTAAAGGACACAGCGCCCCGATGTGCGGCGGCTTGTCGCGGGCAGTCGTCAGCATCATCTTGGCGATCTTTGGCCATGAACATGCCGGAGGGACGCGATGCTCACCCCGATTCCGTTCGAGCCGCACCGGTTCCAATCCGCGGCAGCGCACTATCTGGCGGGTCGCCCGGCCTATGCGCCGCGCCTGATCGAGCGTGTCGCGGCCCTGTGCGGCCTGCGCAAGACGGATCGGGTCCTGGACCTGGGCAGCGGCCCGGGCCAGCTGGCGGTGGCCTTCGCGCCGCTGGTCAGCGCCGTCGTGGCGATGGATCCCGAACCGGAGATGCTGTCGATCGCGGCCGAGGCAGCGACGGCGGCCGGCGTGGAGGTCGCGTTCGTCAACGGCAGTTCCTATGATCTTGCGCCCTCGCACGGCCGCTTCCGCCTGGTCGTGATCGGCCGCGCCTTTCACTGGATGGACCGAATCGACACGTTGCGGCGCCTGGACGCTATGATCGAGCCGGACGGTGCCGTGGTGCTGTTTGGTCACAAGCATCCCAAGGTGCCCGACAACGCCTGGATCGACGCCTATGACACGTTGATCGAGCGCTATGCCGGCGATGATCTCAAACGCAGCCTGCATCGCTCGCCGGACTGGATCCGGCACGAGGCGGTCCTGCTCGACTCGCCGTTCAATCAGCTCGAGGTCGCGGGCGTGATCGAGCGCCGTCAGACGGCCGTCGAGACCCTGGTCGAACGCGCGCTGTCGATGTCGATCACGTCGCGCGGCAAGATCGGCGAGAAGGCGGATGAGCTGGGGCAGGCGATCCGCGAAGCCATGACCGTGCACGCCCGCAACGGCATGGTGATCGAGGTCATCCAATCGGACGCGCTGGTCGCCTGGCGCGGCGCCAACTGAGAGGGAACGTCTTAGTCGAGGCGACGGTGAAGCAGGGCCAGGGCGGCGGCGAGTGCTGCTGCGCGCACCGCGTCGCGATCGCCCGGGAATACATGTCGTTCGGCCTGCGTGTCATGCCCGCGGCGGGCGAGCCCGAAATGCACCAGGCCGACGGGCTTGTCGGCGGTGGCGCCGCCGGGGCCTGCAATGCCGGTGATTGACACCGCGACATCGGCCAGCGACTCGCGCAGCGCGCCCTCGGCCATGGCGCGCGCCACGGGTTCGCTCACGGCGCCGTAGGACAGCAGGGCCAGGCGAGGCACACCCAGCTGCTGCTCCTTGGCCTCGTTGGTGTAGGTCACGAAGCCGCGCTCGACGACGTCGGAGGAGCCGGCGATCGACGTCAGCGCGGCCGCCACCAGGCCACCGGTGCACGACTCGGCGGTGGCGATCCTGAGGCCGGCACGGCGGTAGCGGTCCAGCAAATCGATCGAAGCAAGACGAATGGAGTCGGAAAACATGACATCACCTGTCCACTATCGTGTGTAAGGCTTCGCGGCGGCTTTGTCGAACCCAGGGGAGGGATGCATGATTCTGGTCGGCCAATACGACTCGCCCTACGTGCGGCGCGTCGCCATCTCGCTGCATCTGCTGGGCCTGCCGTTCGAGCGCGACACGCGCAGCGTCTTCGCCGATGCCGAGGCGATGCGGCGGATCAATCCGCTGGGCCGCATTCCCTCGCTGGTGCTGGACGACGGCGAGGTGCTGATCGACTCCGCCGCCATCCTCGACCATCTCGACGAGACCGTCGGGTCCGATCGTGCGCTGATACCCCCATCGGGTGCGGGACGGCGCCAGGCGCTGCGGCTGATTGCCCTGGGCAGCGGCGCCGTCGACAAGGCCGGCGCCGTCGTCTACGAGCGGCTCCTGCGCCCGGCCGACAAGATCCATCAGCCGTGGCTCGATCGCTGCGCCCAGCAGGTTACCAGCGCTCTGCAGGCGTTGGAGGGAATGAAGGCATCCCCCTGGTTTCTCGGTGACCGCCTCATGCAGCCCGACATCATGGTCGGCGTGATGCTCTTCTATCTCCAGATGCGGGCACCGGATGTTTTCCCGCCGGGACGCTATCCGGCGCTCCAGGCGTTCTCCGATCGCTGCGAGCGTGAGCCGGCGTTCCAGGAAACGCGCCCGGCGCCCGATGAAGTGATGCCCAGTAGCGTTTAGGACCGATGACCATGACACGTGCGCTGCTGGTGGATGTCGACGGTGTCCTGATCAAGGGCCGGCCGGCCGATGGCCGCTCCTGGTCCGCCGAGCTGGAAGCCGACCTCGGGCTGGCGGCCGAAGACCTGCAGCGTGCGTTCTTCCGGCCGCACTGGGACGAGATCGTGATCGGCCGCGCCGCGCTCGCCGATCGCTTGGCACCTGTCCTGGCGACGATCGCGCCTCACCTCACGCCACAGCGGCTGATCGACTACTGGTTCAGCCAGGACGCCCGCCTCGACGAGGCCTTGCTAGCCGAGCTTGGGGCGCTACGGAAGCGCGGCATGCCTGTGCATCTGGCCACCAACCAGGATCACCTGCGGGCCGACTACCTGATGCGCATCGTAGGTCTGTCGGACCATGTCGATGGCATCCACTATTCGGCCGACCTGGGCTGCCGGAAGCCTGACGCGGCCTTTTTCCATCAGGTCGCGACCCGATTGGACCGAGCCCCTCGCGATCTGCTGCTGATCGATGATGCCATCGAGAACGTGCGCGGCGCGCAAGCCGTGGGCTGGTCGGCCATCCACTGGACTGCTCAGCGATCGCTGGCCGAGTGCCTGCGCGCCGATGTCAGCCCGTAGCCTCGTCGTCGCGCACCGGCAGCTCGACCGACGCGGCCGCCTGCACGGCAATGCCTTCGCCGCGGCCGGTGAAGCCGAGCTTCTCGGTGGTGGTCGCCTTGACGCCGACGCGATGGACGGCGATGCCCAGGATGTCGGCGACGCGGGCGCGCATCTGATCGCGGTAGGGGCCGATGCGCGGCCGCTCGCAGATCAGGGTGACGTCGACATTGACGATGCGCCCGCCCTCGCGCGTCACCAGGTCGGCGGCGTGCTTCAGGAAGCGCGCCGACGCCGCGCCGCGCCACTGCGGGTCCGACGGCGGGAAGTACTGTCCGATATCGCCGGCGGCGACAGCGCCCAGCAGGGCGTCCGTCAGCGCGTGCAGGGCGACATCGGCATCGGAGTGGCCGACCAGGCCCTGGGTGTGGGGCACCTCAATGCCGCACAGGGTGACGGCGCTGCCGGGGCCGAAGGCATGGACGTCGAAGCCGGTGCCGGTGCGGGTTTCCAGGCGTGGCGCCAGCTCGCGCCGGGCGCGTGCCATGTCCTCTTCGGTGGTGATCTTGAAGTTACGCTCCTCACCCTCAACCATCGCGATCTCCAGCCCGGCACGCTCGGCCACGGCAACATCGTCGGTTAATGCCGTCTCCTCGCTGTCGCCCAGCGCAGCGGCGGCGCGGTGGGCGGCCAGCAGCGGGGCGAAGCGGAAGGTCTGTGGTGTCTGCGCGCGCCACAGGCCCTGGCGGTCAACCGTGCCGGCGACGCGATCGCCCTCGAGTCGCTTGAGCGTATCGGTGACGCGCACGCCGGCGACGGCGCCGGCAACATCGCTGCCGGCCAGCGCGTCGATGGTGCGGGCGATGGTCTCTGCCGACACCAGCGGGCGTGCCGCGTCATGGATGGTGACGATGTCGGGCGGGTCGTCGGCCAGCGCCTCGAGCCCGTTCAGCACCGAGCGCTGTCGCGAGGGCCCGCCGATGGCGGCGCGGCGCAGCACCAGTCCGGTCGTCTGGGCGTCGTACAGCACGCGATCGGATGCCGCGATGACCACCTGGATCGCTTCCACGGCCGGATGGCCCGAGAATTGCTCAAGAGTATGGCGCAGGACCGATCGGGCGCCGATCGTCTGATATTGCTTGGGCAGGGGGCCGCCGATCCGGTGGCCACGGCCAGCGGCGACGATCAGGGCAACGGTGCGCGGCATTCGGGCGGGAATACTACCGGTTGGAAGCCATGTCGACGGTGTTGCGTCTGCGGGTCAGGGAGAGTAGAAAGGGCGCACAAATTTTGTGCAAAATGAGATATGCACAAAATTTAACCAATATGATCAAGGCATCTGCACCCGTTCCGATGACCACACCCCGCCCATCCAACGATGCCGTGCCGGTCGCCGCCCCGCGCGTCGGCCCCATTCAGGTCGGTCCCGTGCGGATTGATGACCCCGTGATCCTGGCGCCGATGTCCGGTGTCACCGACATGCCGTTCCGCCGCCTCGTCAAGCAGGGCGGGGCAGGGCTGGTCGTGTCGGAGATGATCGCGAGCCAGGCGATGATCCGCGAGAACCGCAAGACCCTGCTGATGGCCTCGCGCAGCGCCGAGGAGGGCACCATGTCGGTGCAGCTCGCGGGTTGCGAGCCTGAGGTGATGGCCGAGGCGGCCAAGCTCAACGAGGATCGCGGCGCCGACATCATCGACATCAACTTCGGCTGCCCGGTGAAGAAGGTCGTGAACGGCCATGCCGGCTCGTCGCTGATGCGCGACGAGGTGCATGCCGCGCGCATTCTCGAAGCCACGGTCAAGGCGGTGAAGCTGCCGGTGACCCTGAAGATGCGCAAGGGGTGGGACGAGCGCAGCCAGAATGCGCCCAACTTGGCCCGCATCGCCGAGCAGTGCGGCATCCGCATGATCACCGTGCACGGCCGCACGCGTTGCCAGTTCTACGAAGGGCAGGCCGACTGGGCCTTCGTGCGCGAGGTCAAGGCGGCGACCTCGCTGCCGGTGATCGTCAACGGCGACATCGTGGCGCTCGATGATGCCGCCACCGCGCTGGCGCAATCCGGCGCCGATGGCGTGATGATCGGGCGCGGCGCTTATGGCCGGCCATGGTTCCTGAACCAGGCCATCCGGTTCCTGCGCACCGGCGAGCGGCCGCCCGAGCCGGCGCTGGCCGAGCAGTACGCGATCCTGCTGCGCCATTTCGAGGCCATGCTGGCGCATTACGGCGAGCAGACCGGCGCGCGCATGGCGCGCAAGCATATCGGCTGGTACTCCAAGGGACTGCCGGGATCGGCGGAGTTCCGCTCGGCCGTCAATCGCGCGGCCGACGTTGCCACGGTGCGCGGCCTGCTGGCGGCTTTCTACGAACCGTTGATCGCCCGCGGCGTCACGCGGGTCGTTGTCGCCGAACTGGAACCGGTGAAGGAAGCCGCTTGATGGCGAATGCGGCCGTCCGCTCCAGCGATCGGGACCCGCACGGGGTGCCGTCGGCGGCCGCCATTCTCGATGCGCTGGTCGAGGCTGTCGTCGTGGTCGATCGCGGCGCGCGGATCATCCACGCCAATGCCGCGGCGGAGCAGTTCTTCGATCTCAGCGCCGCCATGCTGCTGGGCCGTACGCTCAACGATTTCCTGCCCGCGGACTCGCCGCTCTTTTCGTTGCTCGACCAGGTGCTGAAGACCGGTGCCGCGGTCTCCGAGAACGGCGTCACGCTGTCATCGCCGCGCCTGGGCAATCGCTTCGTCGCGCTGCTGATGGCGCCCCTCAGCGACGACGGCGGCGGCGGTGTGGCGATCTCGGTGCTGGAGCAGTCGATCGCACGCAAGATCGACAACCAGATGCTGCACCGTGGCGCTGCGCGGTCGGTCGGCGCCATGGGCTCGATGCTGGCACACGAGGTGAAGAACCCGCTGTCCGGCATCCGCGGTGCCGCGCAGCTGCTGGAGCAGAATGTCGGTGACGCCGAGCGCGAGCTCACGCAACTAATCTGCGAGGAGACCGACCGCATCGTGGCGCTGGTCGATCGCATGGAGGCGTTTGCCGACGGCCGGCCCGTGGAACGTGCAGCGGTCAACATCCACCAGGTACTGGGCCATGTGCGCAAGGTCGCCGAGCACGGCTTCGGCCGCGGCGTGCGCTTCGTCGAGATCTACGACCCGTCGCTGCCCGATGTCTGGGGCAACCGCGACCAACTGATTCAGGTCTTCCTCAATCTGGCGAAGAACGCGTGCGAGGCGGCGCCGGAGGAGGGAGCCGAGGTCATCCTGTCGACGGCCTATCGGCAGGGTGTGCGTCTGGCCGTACCCGGCACCCAGACCCGCGTGCACCTGCCGCTGGTCGTGTCGGTGCAGGACAATGGTCCCGGCATATCCGAAGAGCTGCGCGAACACCTGTTCGATGCATTCGTCACCAACAAGGTCAACGGCACCGGTCTCGGACTCGCGCTGGTCGCCAAAATCGTCAATGACCACGGAGGGGTAGTCGAGTTCCAAAGCGAGCCGCGGCGAACCGTCTTCAACGTCATGCTGCCGATGCGGCCGCGCATGACGCCGACGGACGTTGCGGCACGGTCCCGGAGCCCCTCATCATGACCCGTCCGCCCGCCACGATTCTCGTCGCCGACGATGACCGTGCCATCCGTACCGTCCTGCAGCAAGCGCTTGGCCGCCTCGGTCACGACGTGCGCACCACTGGTACGGCCACGACCTTATGGGAATGGGTCAAGGATGGTGACGGCGACCTGATCATCACCGACGTCGTCATGCCCGACGAGAACGGTCTGGATCTCGTGCCGCGCATCAAGAAGCTGCGGCCCGAGATGCGCATCATCGTGATGAGCGCGCAGACGACTCTGCTGACGGCGGTGAAAGCGACGGAGCGGGGCGCGTTCGAGTACCTGCCCAAGCCGTTCGACCTGAAGGAGCTGGTGGCGGTGGTGAACCGCGCGCTGGCCGTGCAGTCCGAGCGGCCGCGCAGCGCCGCGGAACAGGTCAATGGCGAGGAGCGGCTGCCATTGATCGGCCGTTCGCCCTCGATGCAGGACATCTACCGCACCTTGGCGCGCCTGATGGCGACCGACCTGTCGGTGATGATCAACGGCGAGTCGGGCACCGGCAAGGAACTCGTGGCGCGCGCGCTGCACGACTATGGCAAGCGCCGCAACGGCCCGTTCGTTGCCGTCAACATGGCCGCGATCCCGCGCGAGCTGATCGAGAGCGAGCTGTTCGGCCATGAGCGCGGCGCCTTCACCGGCGCCACCCAGCGCTCGCCCGGCAAGTTCGAGCTGGCGGCCGGCGGCACGCTGTTCCTCGACGAGATCGGCGACATGCCGCTGGAGGCGCAGACCCGCCTGCTGCGCGTGCTGCAGGAAGGCGAGTACACCACCGTCGGCGGTCGCACGCCGATCCGCGCCAACGTACGCATCGTGGCGGCCACGCACCAGGACCTGCGCCGCGCCATCGGGCAGGGGCTGTTCCGCGAGGATCTGTTCTATCGCCTCAATGTCGTGCCGATCCGCCTGCCCCCCTTGCGCGAACGGCTCGACGACATCCCCGAGCTGGTCAACCACTTCCTCGCCAAGGCGACCGCCGATGGCTTGCCCGACAAGGTGCTGGACCCCAGCGCGATCGCGCGGCTCAAGGACTATCGCTGGCCGGGCAACGTACGCGAGCTGGAGAACCTCGTGCGTCGCCTGGCCGCGCTCTACGCCCAGGAAGTGATCACCGCCGAGGTGGTATCGGCCGAGCTCGCCGACATGCCGCCCAGCGATGTTGCCGCCGCGACGCCGGTCGCGGCAGCCGGCGAGAACATGGCCGACGCTGTCGAGCGTCATCTGCGTGACTATTTCGGCACGTTCAAAGGCACGCTGCCACCGCCGGGTCTGTACGACCGCATTCTGGCGGAGGTCGAGCGTCCGTTGCTGTCCCTGACGCTGGCGGCGACCCGCGGCAACCAGGTGAAGGCGGCGCAGCTGCTGGGCCTCAACCGCAATACGTTGCGTAAGAAAATTCGCGATCTCGACGTGCAAGTTGTGCGTGGGTTGCGTTGAGCTGCCCATCCCCAGGCCGCGGCGAGAAGGCCTGACGGCGCCCAGCAGCATGGGCTAAACTACCGGCATCGGTGTTCCACCCTCGGAGCACCGACTAAGTGTAGTTATCAAATGAACGCCGGCATCCCTCTTTCAAAACGGCTCTACCGCTGGTTCGGTCGGCTGATCTCGAGCCGCATCACCGCGACGGGTCTGGCTGTTCTGGCCATTCTCGCAGCGGCGATCACTTATGCAGCGTTTGCCGATCTGCTGCCGTTGCGAATCTGGTCCGGCAAACTCACGCTTCATTTGCTCGCCGTCGACCTCGCGATCGCCGTTGCGTTGATGGCTGTCGTCGTGGCCCGCCTGACGCGTTCGTTCGTCGAGCGACGTCGCGGTGTCGCGGGCGCACGCCTGCATCTCAGGCTTGTCCTGTTGTTCGGCCTGTTCGCGGTTGCCCCGACGTTCATTGTCGCCCTGGTGTCCGGCTATTGGCTCTCGGTCAGTCTACGGGACTTCGTTGGTGGTCAACTCAAGCAGGGGCTCGATAGCGGGGCCGAGCTGGCAGACGTCACCATTGTTCCTGTGCGTACGGCGGTCATGGAGGATGTCGACGAGATATCCAAGGCGCTGCAGGAATTCGACGTCGAAACCTTGCGCGATGCCCAACGCGCAGCACCGATTCTGGCGAAAGTGGCCGAGGGCAGAGGCGGCCTCCTTCTCGAAATTTCGATCGTCGACGCCGATCGCAAGCTGGTGGCGTCCTCTGTCCTGGCCGGTCGAGGCGATGTCAAACCGACGATGCCCCCCCGGGACATTCTGAGGCGCGCCGTGGCTGACGCCCAGCCGGTTGTCGGGCTGCTTCCGTCGGGCGTCTACGTGGTGCTGCACCTGTTCACGGATTCGAATCTCTTCCTGGTCACCGGTTACAACGTCAATCCGGATCCCTGGCTGCATCGTGCCCGCATCGACCTGGCGCGCGCGACGTACGCGGAACTCGACAGCAATTTCGGCCACTATCAAGTCAGGGTGTTTGCCGTCTATGGTGTGATCGCGTTGCTGGTGCTGCTGGCGGCCGTGTGGCTGGCCGTCACCTTCGCTTCCCGGCTCACGGGTCCGATCACGTCGCTGATGTCGGCCGCAGAGAGCGTGCGCCGCGGTGACTTGTCGGCGCGCGTTGCGGAAACACCGTCGGACGACGAGCTGGGACGGCTTGTGCGCGCCTTCAATCGCATGGCTGCCCAGATCGACGAGCAGCGCCGGGAGTTGATCGACACCAACACGCAGCTCGACGAACGCCGGCAGCTGACCGAAGCGATTCTGGCCGGTGTGTCCGCAGGCGTGCTCAGCGTCGACATGGACGGCCGTGTCGAACGCACCAACCGATCGGCGGTCGAGCTGCTGAAAATGTCGGCCGAGGATATTGAAGGCCGTGTCATTGCCGAGGTCCTGCCCGAACTGGGAGGCATGCTGGATCAGGTACGCTCGCGGCCGGATCGGCAACTGCAAGAGCAGGTCGAGATCGAGCGTGACGGCCAGAAACGGACGTTGCACGTGCGCATTGCGGCCGAGCAATCCGGCACGACATCGCGCGGCTTCGTTGTGACGTTCGACGACGTCAGCGACCTGATGTCGGCACAGCGCATGGCGGCGTGGGCTGACGTGGCGCGCCGCATTGCGCACGAGATCAAGAATCCGCTGACGCCGATCCAGCTGTCGGCCGAGCGACTCAAACGGCGGTACCTGAAGCAAATTGCCGAAGACCCCGAAACTTTCACCACCTGCACTGACACCATCATCCGCCAGGTAGGCGACATCGGCCGCATGGTCGACGAGTTCTCGTCCTTCGCCCGCATGCCGCGCGCCATCCTGAGCGACGAGGATCTCAAGGAGATCTGCCAGCAGGCCCTCTTCCTGCAGCGCAACGCCCAACCCCAGATTGCGTTCGAATCGACGTTGCCTGAGACGCCGGTGTCCTGGCGCGTCGACCGCCGCCAGATCGGCCAGGCGCTGACCAACCTGCTGAAAAATGCCGGCGAGGCGATCGAGGGCCGCGATCCGCCGCCGGGTGACGGCAAACTGCCACCGGGCCGAATCGCATTGTCGCTGCAGCAGGACGCGCGCGCGGTGCGCATTGTCATCGAGGACAATGGGCGCGGGCTGCCCAAGAGCGAGCGGGCGCGCCTGACGGAACCCTATGTGACCACGCGCACCAAGGGCACCGGCCTGGGCCTGGCGATCGTGAAGAAGATCATGGAGGAGCATGGCGGCCTGTTGATCCTGGAGGATCGTGAGGGTGGCGGGGCCCGCATCTCTCTGGTATTCCATCGGCCGGAGAGGAAAGCCGCATCCGGCACGCGCGAGTCCGCGGCCGTAGTTTCGCCGGCGGCTGGAGACTGAGTCGGACGGAGCAATCCGGACGACCAATAAGACGGGTCCATGGCGCACGATATCCTGATCGTCGACGATGAACGCGACATCTGTACGCTGATCGCAGGCATCCTGGAGGACGAAGGCTATGCCGCGCGCCGCGCCCACAGCAGTGCCGAGGCGTTGGAGGCGGTCGGAGTCCGTCGTCCGTCGCTGGTCATCCTGGATGTCTGGCTGCAGGGCAGCGACCTTGACGGCGTCGAGCTCCTGAAGGTCATCAAGCGGGATGACCCGCATGTGCCCGTGGTCATGATCAGTGGCCACGGCACCATCGATACCGCCGTCGCCGCCATCAAGGCCGGCGCCTACGACTTCATCGAAAAGCCGTTCAAGGCCGACCGTCTGCTGCTGGTCGTGCAGCGGGCCATCGAAACCGCCGCGCTGCGGCGCGAGAATGCCATGCTGCTGCGCCGGGCCGGCGGCGAGGAAATCCTGGTCGGCGAATCGCCGTCGATGGCGCAGCTATCCACAGCCATAGAGCGCTTCGCGCCCACCGGCGGACGGGTGCTGATCTTCGGTCCGCCAGGATCGGGCAAGGAACTGGTTGCACGGCTGATGCATCGCGGCTCGAAGCGCAACCAGGGGCCGTTCGTGGCGGTTAATTGTGCGGCGCATTCCGAAGACCGACTGGATCTGGAGCTGTTCGGCACCGAGGCCGGCGATAGCGGTGACGGCTTGCGCGTGTTCGGCGCCTTCGAGCAGGCGCATGGCGGCACGCTGCTGCTGGAAGAGGTCGGCGACCTGCCGGCCAGCACGCAGGCCAAGGTGGTCCGCGTGCTGCTGGAACAGGCCTTCCTGCGCGACGGCGGCAAGACACGTGTCGAAGTTGATGTCCGCGTCATGGCATCGACGTCGCGCGACCTGCAGGCGGAGATCGCCGCCGAGCGGTTCAACGAGGACCTGTTTCACCGCCTCAATGTCGTCCCCATCACAGTGCCCTCGCTGATCGAGCGCCGCGAGGACATTCCCTCGCTCGCACGTCACCTGATGGCGCGCGTCGCCGAGGCCGCCGGCCTGTCGCCGCGGCCGATCGGCGAAGACGCGATCGCGGCGCTGCAGAGCTACGACTGGCCCGGCAATGTGCGCCAGCTGCGCAACGTCATCGAGCACCTGCTGATCGTGGCGCCGCAGAACGGCGGCGCGCCGCTGCGCGCCGAGCAGCTGCCGGCCGATTTCGGCGACATCTCGCCGTCGGTCCTGCGCTGGGAGAAGGGGGGCGAGGTCATGCAGCTGCCGCTGCGTGAAGCGCGCGAAGTGTTCGAGCGCGAGTACCTGATGGCCCAGGTGACGCGTTTTGGCGGCAACATTTCCCGCACTGCGTCGTTCGTCGGCATGGAGCGATCCGCGCTGCACCGCAAGCTGAAATCATTGGGCGTCGGCAGCGACGAACGGACATAGATAAAGGGGAGACCATGTCACGCGTTGCCTATGTCAATGGGCGTTACGTGCCGCATCGCGATGCACAGGTGCATGTCGAGGACCGCGGCTATCAGTTCGCCGACGCGGTTTACGAGGTGATCGGCGTCGTCGACGGTCGGTTCCTCGACGAGGAGCCGCACCTCGACCGGCTCGATCGCTCGCTCAAGGAACTGCGTATTGCGTGGCCGATCGCGCGTGCCGCCCTGAAGCTGGTGCTGCGCGAGACGGTGCGGCGCAACCGCGTGCGCAACGGGCTGGTCTATTTCCAGGTGTCCCGCGGCGTGGCGCGACGTGATTTCGGCTTTCCCAAGCGCGTGCGCCCCAGCCTGGTGGTAACGGCGCGCGCGACGCCGCCGGTATCGGCCGATCCCGGCCCTGGCGTTGCCGTCATCACCGTCCCCGACATCCGCTGGAAGCGGGTCGATATCAAGACCACGGGCCTGCTGGGTGGCGCGCTCGGCAAGCAGAAGGCACGCGAGCAGGGCGCCTACGAGGCCTGGCAGGTCGATGATGCCGGCATGGTGACCGAGGGCACCTCCAGCAACGCCTGGATCGTCACCGACCGCGGCGAGCTGGTGACGCGCCCGATCGGCCACGAGATCCTGGCCGGCATCACGCGGCAGACCGTCAAGAAAGTGGCGCAAGACCTGCAGCTCTCGGTCGTCGAGCGGCCGTTCACCGTCGCCGAGGCACAGGCGGCGCGCGAAGCCTTCATGACCAGCGCGACGTCGTTCGTGACGCCGATCGTGAAGATCGACGGTAAGGCGGTCGGCGCCGGCAAGCCGGGCGATGTCGCCCGCCGCCTGCGCGCCGAATACCTGCGCGCCGTGTCGGCAGCGGAGCCGTTTTCTTGAACCCAGACGTCAGGCCGAGCGAAGCTGCGCCGGGGATGACACAGGTGTCACTTCCGCCGCCGCGCGCGCTGATCTTCGACTGGGACAACACGCTGGTCGACACCTGGGCGGTCATCACGACCTGCTACAACGCGACGTTCGCCCATTTCGGCATGCCGCCCTGGACCGAGGCGGACACGCGTGAGCGCGCGCATCAGTCGTTGCGCAACACGTTCCCGGTGCTGTTCGGCGATCGCTGGCAAGAGGCGCGCACCGTTTTCTTCAGCACCTTCAACGTCGTGCACCTGGAACGCCTGCGGCCCAGGGACGGGGCGCAGGCCATGCTGGAGACGTTGGCTGCGCGCGGACTGTACCTTGCTGTCGTCAGCAACAAGACAGGGACAGCTCTGCGTAAGGAAGTCACGCATCTCGGCTGGGACCGCTTTTTCGGCAAGGTCGTTGGTGCAACCGATGCAGCGCGGGACAAGCCGGCCGGTGACCCCGTCGTCATGGCACTGCAATCGGCGACAGTGGCAGCCGGCGAGCAGGTCTGGTTCGTGGGCGATACGGCTGTCGATCTCGAGTGTGCGCATAACACGGGATGCCTGGCCGTTCTGATGCGTGAAGAAGCGCCCGAGTTGCACGAATTCGTGACATGTCCGCCGCGCGTTCATGTGCGCAACTGCCATGCTCTGTTGGCATTGATATAAGCGCGACACTACCTATATGATTGTGCACTGCGGCATGGAGGTGGACCTCTCACCATGCCCGATGCCGTTGCGTCGCGGATGCGCAGCGGCAAAACAAGTAGAAATGAAAAGGGCCCAAAAGATGAGCGAAAAAGCCCAAAATGTTCAGGACGTCTTCCTGAACCACCTTCGTAAGACCAAAACCCCGGTCACGATCTTCCTGGTCAACGGCGTCAAGCTGCAGGGGATCATTACCTGGTTCGACAATTTCTCGGTCTTGCTGCGACGCGACGGCCATTCCCAATTGGTCTATAAACACGCGATCTCGACCATTATGCCGGTCACACCGATCTCGTTGTTCGAAGGCGACAAGCAGCAGGCAGCGGCAGTAGAGGCCTGATTGGTCGCAGACGACCGCAGCGAGTTTCAGAGCGTAACCCCGAACGGGGACGATCGTCCCCGTCGGGGGCGTGCGCCCAACGGTGAGCGGCCGGATGATCCGACCGCCGCGGCGGTCATCTGTCCGATTCTGCCTGACGCCCGCGGCAACGGCGTGGCGGAACGGGACCCGGCAGCCCGGGTCGCCGAGGCTGTCGGCTTGGCTGAAGCGATCGCGCTTGATGTGCGATTGCGCGAGAGCTTTGCCGTGCGCAAGCCGACTCCGGCGACCTTGCTGGGTTCGGGCGCCGTTGCACGTCTGAAGGACGCGTTGGCCGAACAGGACGTCGCCGTTGCCATCGTCGATGCCCGCCTGACACCGGTCCAGCAGCGTAACCTCGAGCGGGCGTGGCACTGCAAGGTCATCGATCGCACCGGGCTTATCCTGGAGATCTTCGGCGAACGCGCGCGCACCCATGAGGGTGTGCTGCAGGTGGAACTCGCCGCGCTCGATTACCAGCGTGGCCGACTGGTGCGATCCTGGACCCACCTTGAACGCCAGCGTGGCGGCTTCGGGTTCCTGGGCGGCCCTGGTGAATCACAGCTGGAAATGGACCGCCGCCTGATCGGCGACCGCATCCTGAAGATCAAGCAGGATCTGGAGCAGGTGCGCCGCACGCGCGCGCTGCACCGGGCAGGCCGCAAGCGCGGCGCCATCCCGACCGTGGCCTTCGTCGGCTACACCAACGCCGGCAAATCGACCCTGTTCAACCGCGTTGCCGGCGCAGGTGTGCTGGCCGAGAACCTGTTGTTCGCCACGCTTGATCCCACGATGCGATCCGTCCGTTTGCCCAACGGCCAGCGCGCCATCCTGTCGGACACCGTCGGCTTCATCGCCGATCTGCCGACGACCCTGGTGGCCGCCTTCCGCGCCACGCTGGAAGAAGTGCGCGAGGCCGATCTGATCGTGCACGTGCGCGATGTGGCGCATCCCGACACCGAGCAGCAGAAGCATGACGTCGAGGCCGTGCTGCTCCAGCTTGGCCTGGAAGACCGCATGGCCAACGGCGACGTCATCGAAGCGCTCAACAAGATCGACCTTCTCGACGACGAGGCGCGCCAACGCCTGGAGATCGTGGCTGCCACGGGAGCCGAGCGTCGGCGCGCGTTTGCGATTTCAGCGGCAACGGGCGAGGGAGTGGAAGCACTGCTGCGCGCCATCGGCGAACGCTTGTCGGCCCTGGACCAGGCCATGGAAGTCGACGTACCGCTGGCCGACGGCGCCACCATTGCCTGGCTCTACCGTCACGGTGAAGTCCGCGCGCGGCGCGATGCCGACGAGGTCGCGCACTTTACGGTCGCGCTCGACGCGGAGGCCAAGGCGCGGCTGGCCGCGCGGCTGGAGCAGGGGCCGCGGCAACCGACCTTGACGTGATCCCGGTTGGTTTCTACAACCGGCCTCCCGCGCCCAGGGAGAAGCTGATGCAATTCAAGCCATTGCACGACCGCGTGCTGATCGAGCCGTCGACCGCCGAGTCCAAGTCGAAGGGCGGCATCATCATTCCCGATACGGCGCAGGAAAAGCCGCAGGAGGGCAAGGTCGTTGCCGCCGGCAAGGGCGCGCGCCTGGAGGATGGCCGCCTGGTCCCGCTGGACGTCAAGGTCGGCGACCGGGTGATCTACGGCAAGTGGTCGGGCACCGAGGTCAAGATCGGCGGCAAGGACTACGTCATTCTCAAGGAGAGTGACGTCATGGGCGTCGTCGCCTGATGTTGCGCGACGGCGACCTCGAGCGGGTCGCCGACCTGATGCGCGACACCGCGGCGCAAGAGCTGCTGTCGCGCTTCCGCAAGCTGGCCAAGCACGATATTCGCGAGAAGACGCCCGGCGATCTGGTGACAGTCGCCGACGAGCGCTCCGAGCAGCGTCTGGCCAGCGGCCTGGCGACGATTCTGCCGGGTGTGCCGGTCGTGGGTGAGGAGGCCGTCGCGGCCGAGCCGGGACTGGTGGCGCACATCGATACGTCGGATGCGGCCTGGATCGTGGACCCTCTCGACGGCACGGCCAACTTCGCGCGCGGCAGCGATCGCTTTGCGATGATCGTAGCCCTGGTCCGTCGCGGCGAGACGATCGCCGGATGGATTTACGAGCCCGTCCAGGAGCGCATGGCCGTCGCGGGTTTGGGCGCCGGGGCATTCCTCAATAATGCGCCGATGCGGCTGCCGACGAACGTGCCGCTCAAGCAATGCACCGGCTATGTCGGCGTCAAGTTCAAGCAGGAGTTCCTACGTAAGACCAAGCCGGCAGTGCTGAACGCCATCGGTCGCCTCACGACGTTCGGTTGCGCCGGCAAGGAATACATCGATCTCATCGCCGGCCGCGCACATTTCTCGTTCTATCGCTGGACCAAGCCGTGGGACCACGCCGCGGGCGCGCTGCTGGTGCGCGAAGCCGGCGGCGTCGCCAATCGCCACGATGGCAAGCCCTACAGCGCATCCCAGGCGGTCAATGCCGGCATCCTCACAGCGTCCGATCCGGCGCGCTGGCAGGAACTGCGCACGATGTTCGACCAGGCCGCGGTACCGCTGCTGGAGATCGGCTGACACTCATCCGTGCTGATCGACGAAAGCCTGCAACGCAGGATCCCTGATCGCCAACACATCGAACAGGCCCAGCGCGCGCAGCGTGGGCAGCAGGTCGATGATGTGCCGTTGGACCCGGGGGCGGCATGGGCCGCCATCCCGCCACGCACCATGACGCGGCGGTTTTCGCTCGAAACCGGCTTCAGCTTCACGCAGTGGCGGCAGCGGCTACGCCGTCACGGCCATCGCGCTCGACCTGGGTTACGACAACGTCAGTGCATTTATCGCGATGTTCCGGCGCACATTGGCGTCACGCCAACCCGGTATTTCACGCAGGCCGGCGGCGGAGATGGCCGTTTCGTTCAAGACACCCGGCCGGTCCTTGGCGGATAACCACCGCACACAGCGGAGGGCAGCAGCCATGGCCAACGCAGGCAATGATCGTCGTATCGACTATATCGAACTGGGTGTCGCCGACATCGAACGCAGCAAGGCGTTCTACGGCGGCGCCTTCGGCTGGACCTTCACCGACTACGGGCCGACCTACTGCGAGTTTTCCGACGGCCGGTTGACGGGTGGTTTCACGACCAATGCGCCGCCGCAGCCGGGCGGTCCGCTGGTGATTCTTTATGCCGATGACCTTGCCGCCACGCAGCGCCGCATCGAGGCCGCTGGCGGCCGGATCGCCAAGCCCATCTTCAGCTTCCCGGGCGGCCGGCGTTTTCATTTCCTCGATCCGGACGGCTACGAGCTCGCCGTCTGGTCGAAGCAATAGACGGGGCAGAGCTATCCTGAGGGGGCCAGCGCCTGAACCCTCTCCGCCCACGGATGTTCAGACCGGGGAGAAGGTGGACAGGTGTTCGGAGACATCGTGGACACGTTGTGGACCTCAGTCGAGGGTTCGGATGTCGACGGAGGCAATGAACTGTGTGCGGAAGAAAGCCTCGAAGAGGCCGTCCTGGTGGGCAGGCCGGAAGGCAATGACCTTTCCGCGGAAAGCTTTGGG
>DATEIF010000814.1:0-10948 GCA_035279205.1 Vineibacter sp. | reverse complement strand
CTGGTCCAGCACCGTCGGCGCGTAGAGTGCGCCGTCGCGCTGGTTGCCGATCAGCAGCCGCGCGCCTTGTGCCACGGCCGCCTGGACGCGTGCCTCGAACTGCCGCGCCGCGGGCTCGTCGATGACGGTGCCCATCTGGTTGGTCCGATCGGCCGGATCGCCGTGGCGCCAGCGGCGCGTCTTTTCGACAACCTGCTCCGTGAAGTCGCGCGCCACGGCCTGGTGAACCAGCATGCGCTTGACGGCGGTACAGCGCTGGCCCGAGTTCTTGTACGAGCCCTGCACGGCAAGGTCAGATGCCTTGTCGAGATCGGCGTCGTCCATGACGATCAGCGGGTCATTGCCGCCCAGCTCCAGCACGATGCGCCGGTAGCCGGCTTTGGCCGCGATATACTTGCCGATGCTGACGCCGCCGGTGAAGGTGATCAGGTCGACGTGTTCGTGCGTCAGGAGCGTGTCGGCGATCTCGCGCGGATCACCGGTCAACACCTGCAGCATCGACGGCGGCAGCCCGGCTTCGTACAGCACGTCGGCGAAGTACAGCGCCGACAACGGCACCTTCTCCGACGGCTTGAGCACCATGCGGTTGTTGGTGGCGATGCTGGGCACCACCTTGTGCGCCACCTGGTTCATCGGGTGGTTGAAGGGTGTGATGGCGGTGATCACGCCCAGCAGCGGCTCGCGCATGGTGATGACCTTGCGCTTCTTGCCGTGCGGCGTGAGATCGCACGAGAAGACCTGCCCGTCGTCGCGCAGCACCTCGCTGGCACCGAAGCCCAGCACGTCGCAGACACGGCCGATCTCGTACAAGCTGTCCATCTTCGACAACCCCGACTCGGCCGTGATCAGGTCGGACGCCTCCTCGGTCCGTTTGCGCAGCAGCGCGGCCGCCCGTTGCAGGATCGCGGCGCGCTCGTAGCGTGACAAGGCCGGCCGGTAGGCATGCCCGATCGCGATCGCGCGCTGCACGTCCTCGACGCTGGCCATGGCCACGGTGCCGACCCGCTCGCCAGTGTAGGGATTGAAGACGTCGAGGCCGCGCGGCGTGCGCCGCTGCTCGCCGCCGATGCGCAGCGCCTCGACCCGATAGGCGGCGCTGTCGCGGATCTGTTGGCGGCTCATGCGACCTCCAGGGCCTGGTTGCCGATGAAGTTGCGGCCGCGCGCGCCGGTCAGGGCATTCGCCACCATACGGTCGGCCTGCTCGTCGCTGACGCCGTAGTCGGCGAACCGGGTCTTGACCCCCAGTTGCTCGATGAACGACGTCAGGCGCTCGGATGCTTTGTCGAGCGGTCCCAGCGCCCGCGCCAGCACCCGGTCGCGCTCCGTGCTGCGTCCGATCGCCCGTTCCAGCACCATCGGCAGCGGGAACGAGCAGGCAATGCCGTGCGGCAGGCCATAGCGCAGCGTCATTTCGTAGGAGATCGAGTGGGCCAATGCGGTGCGGGTGTTGCTGAACGCCATGCCGGCCTTCAGCGCCGCCAGCGCCATGCGTGCGCGCAGTGCCAGGCTGGAAGGCTGCTGCATCAGCGCCGGCAGTGTCGCCAGGATCTCGCGCGCCGCGGCGATCGCGAAGGTATCGGACAGCGGATTGGCGTTCACGTTCCAGATCGCCTCCAGCGCGTGCGACAGCGCATCGAGTCCGCTGTGCAGGGTCACCCCGGTCGGCAGCGACAGCATCAGCTCGGGATCGACGATCGCGATGCTGGGCCAGGTCTCGGCCAGGTGCAGCGAATGCTTCACCTGACGCTGGCGATCCCAGATCGTCGCCCAGGGCGTGACCTCGCTGCCGGTGCCGGCCGTCGTCGGCACCGCGATCAGGGTCTTCACACTCGCCGGCGTGATGCCACGGCTGCTCGACAACGCCGCCACGATCGCATCGAAGCGCCGGCTGGGTGTGCCGACCATCAGCGCCTTGGCGGTGTCGATCGCGCTGCCGCCGCCCAACGCGATGATCACGTCGATGTCGTTGGCGTCGCGCCAGAACGCATCGTACTGGCCACTCAGCTCGGCGACGTCGGGATTGGGCCGCAGATCGTCGATGACGCCGCGCAGCTGGTCCTTTAGCAGCGCCTCGACCCGCGCCACCAGGCCGAGTGCCCGCGCTTCCGGAAAGGTCACGAGAACGGCGCGACGGCCGCCCAACAGGCCGGGCAGGGACGACAGGGCTCCTGCCCCGTACACGCTGCGTACGGGATTGAAGTATTCGAGCGACATGTAACCCTCTAACTGGGGGGATTGACGTGGTTCAGGGCCAGGTCGAAGACGTCGAAGTTGCGCAGGCGGCGCTCCGCCGGCACATCACGCAGTGTGCGGTTGAACAGCAGCGGCACCTTCTGCTCCGAAAGCCCGCCATGCGAGCGCAGCGGCACGGTAAGGCCGCTGAGGTCGTGCAGCGCCGGGCGCGTGCCGAGCACCGTCAAATGATCGGCCACGACCACCAGATCGCCAATGCGGTCCGGCGGCAGCTCGAAGCGCTGCGCCGCGGCCGCGCGGGTCAGCACCAGGTCGATGCCGGGCAGGCTATCCAGCGCCGCCTGGGCGCTCGCGATGGCAGCTGCGTTCGGCAGGTAGACCGTGGCGAACGAGCCCAGCGCGCCGTGATGCACCACGTAAGGATCGGTGATCGGCAGGATGACTCGCGCGAGGTCCGCGCCCAGCTGCGCGTCGAGCACGGCCTGCAGGTAGATCACCTGCGGTCTTCCGGCGGCGTCGGTCTTGGGACTCATGCCGTGATCGGCGGTCAGCGCGATGATTGCGCCGGCGGCATCGAGTTGCGCCAGGTAGCCGTCCATCATGGCGTAGAACGCGTTCGCCTCGGCCGTGCCCGGCGCGCATTTGTGCTGCACGTAGTCGGTGGTCGACAGGTACATCAGGTCGGGGCGCCGGGTCTGCATCAGCTTCACGCCGGCGGCGAACACGAACTCGCTGAGATCGGCGCTGTAGACCGACGGCACCGGTTTGCCGACCAGGGCCAGCACATTGTCGATGCCGCATTCCGCCTGCGTTGCACGGTCGGCCTTCTCGGCCGAGAAGCAGATGCCGGCCAGCCCGTGGCCGAGCAGGGTGCGCAGCTTGTCCTTCGCGGTGACCACCGCCACGTGCGCACCGGCCTGCGCCAAGGCCGCCAGCAAGGTCGGTGCGCGCAGATAGGAAGGATCGTTCATCATCACTTCCTTGCCGCTTGAGACGTCCAGGAAGTAGTTGCCGCTGATTCCGTGCACCGATGGCGGTGCACCGGTAACGATCGAGAGGTTGTTCGGGTTGGTGAAGCTCGGCACCACGCAATCGCCGATCAGCGAGCTGCCACGCCGCAGCATCGACGCCAGGAACGGCACGGCACCGGCCTGGATGGCCTGGGTGATGTAGTCGGGCTCGCAGCCATCGACGCAGATCACGACCACCGGCTGTTGCGGATACGCGTAGGTGCGGCCGTTGACGCGCACGGGTTCGGCAAGACGGTTCATCAGCGGCTCCCTTGCTGGATACGGGCGCGCAACTGGGTCGACATGGTGTCGGCGGCCATCACCATGACGATGATGACGAGGATGCAGGTCGCCGTATCCTGATACTGGAACAACTTCATGCTGCCCACCAGCTCGAAGCCGATACCACCGGCGCCGACCATGCCCAGCACCGTGGCCTGGCGCAGGTTGGTCTCGAAGCGGTAGAGCACGACCGCGATCCAGGCGGTGATCACCTGCGGCAGCACACCGAAGATGATGATCTGGATGGGTCCGGCGCCGGTCGAGCGCAGCGCTTCGATCGGCCCCTGGTCGATCTCCTCGATCGATTCGGAGAAGAACTTGCCGAGCATGCCGGCACCGTGCACGGCCAGCGCCAGCACGCCGGGGAACGGCCCCAGGCCGACCGCGGCGACGAACACCAGCGCCAGGATGATCTCGTTGATGCCGCGCGTGATGTTCAGCACCTGCCGCACGGCATGGTACACGGCCATATTCGGCGTCAGGTTGCGCGCCGCGAGGAAACAGACGGGCAGCGCCAGGATCACCGCCAGCAGGGTGCCCCAGATCGCGATCTGGATCGTCTCGATCGCCGGTTGCACCAGCTTGTCGAGGAAGGCCCAGTTGGGCGGAAACATGCGCGACAGGAAGTCGGCGATCCAGGGCAGGCCCTTGGCGAGCTCGCCGAAGCTGACCTGGCTGCCGCGTGCCGCCCACCACAGCAGCACCGCAGCGGCCGCGGCGATGCCGGCGCGTGGCCACCAGCCGAGACTGCCCGTCGACCGAGCGACCAGCAGTGTGTAGGAACCGATGTTCATCAGGCTTCCTCCAGCGCGAAGTCGCGCAGGCGCGGGGCGTGCGTTTCGATCGCCGGTGCCGGCGCAGCCGCGTTCCCGTTCTCCGCGAGGCCGGGATAGATGCAGCGCAGCACGTCATCGGTGAGCCTATCGGGCGTGCCATCGAACACGATGCGCCCGGATGAGACGCCCACGATGCGTTCACCGAACTCGCGCGCGTAATCGATCTGGTGCAGGTTGCAGACGACCGTGATGCCGAGCTCGTGGCTCGCCTGCTTCAGGTACGTGAGCACCGTGCGTGACGTCTTGGGATCGAGGCTCGCCACCGGCTCGTCGGCGAGGATCACCTTCGGCTGCTGGGCGAGTGCCCGCGCGATGCCGACGCGCTGCTTCTGGCCGCCCGAGAGGGTGTCGGTGCGCAGCTCGGCCTTGTCCTCGAGCTCGACCCGGCGCAGGCATTCGCGGGCGATCGCCACGTCGGCGCGCGGGAAGACCTGCAGCCACGACAGCAGGGAAGGGACCGAGCCCAGGCGACCGGTGAGCACGTTCTTCTGCACCGACAGGCGCGGCACCACGTTGTAGTGCTGGAAGATCATCGCCACGCTGCAGCGCAGTCGGCGCAGGCTGGCGGCGCCGTCGTTCGTCGGTTGTCCGTCGACATGGATGTCGCCCTCGGTCGGCGGGGTGAGGCGGTTGATGCAGCGCAGCAGCGTCGACTTGCCGGCGCCCGACGGGCCCAGCACCACCAGGAAGGCGCCGGGCGCGACGTCGAGATCGATGCCCTTCAGTGCATCGAACGCGCCATAGCGCTTGGTCAGGCCGCGGATCCTGATCACTTCATCTTCCTCAGGTCGAGGTTGAGCAGCTTGGCGGCGTCGCGGATCACGTCGTAGGCCGCGTCGTTCGTCGGATGGAACCCGTTGAGCTCGCCCTGGTCGGACCACGGCACGTTCTTCACTTCGAGGAAGGCGGCCTGGATGCGCTTCTTCAGGTCAGCATCGAGGTCCTTGCGCCAGACCGTGGGCGATTCGGGGATCGGCTCCGACTTCCACACCACCACCAGGTCCTCGCGCTTGGCGAGGCCCTTGGCGATCGCGGCATCGAGGATGCGGTCGGCGATCGCCACCGCATCGACCTTGCGGTTCTGCACCGCCACGGCATTGGAGTCGTGCGAGCCGGAAAAGATGACGCGGCCGAAATCCTTCTCGGGATCGAAGCCCGCCTTCATCAGGCCGGCCTTGGGGAACAGATGCCCCGACGTCGAGCTCGGGTCGACGAAGGCGAAGGTCTTGCCCTTCAGGTCGGCCACGCTTCGGATGCCGCTCTCTTTATGGGCGACGATCAGGCTGTGATAGAAGGTGCGGCCGGCCTTCTTGGTCTCGGCAACGGCAAACGCCTCGATCGGGGCGACCGTGGTGCCGAGCACGTACGAGAACGGCCCAAGATACGCCACGTCGAGCCGCTTGGAACGCAGGGCCTCGATCACGCCGTTGTAGTCGGCGGCGACGAACGGCCTCACCGTCATGCCCAGCGCCTTGGCCAGCTGATCCATCATCGTCTGGCTGTTGGCAATCATCGCCCGCGAATCTTCCGACGGGATCAACCCGACGGTCAGCGTGCCCGCCGCTCGTGCCGGCCGTGCAGCGATGGTGAGCGGCGTGCCGGCAAGCGCCAGCCCCGCGGCCAGAACATGTCGTCGTGTGGTAGCCATGGGGATCTCCTCCGGGACGCTTCTTTGTTGTGATGGGAGGATTTTCGGCCCAGGCGTCCTATCGAACCAATTCAAATATCTGGCCAGTTGCATTGATAAAATCTATAGTTGGCATGAACGGAGGAATCGCGTCCATGCGCCTGACGCAGCTGCGTTCTTTCCACGCCGTCGCCACCACGGGCAGCTTTACTCAGGCGGCCCAGCGGCTGCATGTGAGCCAGCCGACCGTGACCACGCAGGTCAAGCTGCTGGAGGATCACTACAAGGTCGAGCTGTTCCACCGCCATGGACGCCGCGTGCGGCTGAGCGAAATGGGTGAACAACTGCTGCAGTTGTCGCGCCAGATCTTCAGCCTCGAGGCCGACGCGGTGCAGCTGCTCGGTGACGCCGGCGAACTGCGGTCAGGCCATCTGCGGGTGGCGGCGGTGGGGCCATCCCACGCCACCCGGATGCTGGTGGCCTTCAACCAGCGCTATCCCGGCATCCGCATCTCCGTCAGCACTGGCAATTCGCAAGATGTCCTAGACCGCCTGCTCGACTACCGCGCCGATGTCGGCGTGCTGGCGCAGGTGTTCCGCGATCCGCGGTTCGTGTCGCGGCCGTTCAGCGAGCACCCGGTCGTGATCTTCACGTCGGCCGATCATCGCTTCGCGCGCCGGCGCAGCATCCGCATTGCCGAGCTTCACGGCGAGAAGCTGATCCTGCGCGAGCCCGGCTCGACCACGCGCAGGGCCCTGGAAGCCGCGCTCAGGGCGGCGCGAGTGGAACCTCAGGTCGTGATGGAGATCGCTAGCCGCGAGATCATCCGCGAAGCGGTGGCGCAGGGCATTGGGATCGCCGCGGTGTCCGACGTGGAGTACGTGCCGGGGCCAGGACTGCACGCCGTGCGGATCGCCGATGCCCAGGTGCGCACTTACGCCCACGTCGTGTGCCTGGCCGAGCGGCGCGACATGCGCATGGTCCGCGCGTTCTTCGACGCCATCGGGCCGTAGGTCCGGGAGTCACTGTCCCGTGGTACGGACGAAAACTGTCATCCCGAGCGCAGCGAGGGATCCAGGCGCCGTTCCCTAGATCCCTCGCTGCGCTCGGGATGACAGGTGTGCGTCACGCTGGCGGCCTATCGGTCCACGAACGCGATGGTGGGCATCCTGTAGTTCAAGGCGCTGGTGGTTCCGGCGGTGATGTCGAGCGTTACGCCGGTGATCCTGCCGGCAAGGTCCGATGCAAGAAAAACGGCAGCGTTGGCGATGTCCTTCATCACGGGCATCTCCTTCAGCATGGTGTCGTCCTTCAGCCGAGCGAAGAATTCTTCGACCTCCTTGCCGCCCTGGGCGGCGGCCTCACGGAATGGCCGGGAGTCGGGTGAGCCGGCCGAGCGGATGTTGACGACCCGCACGCCGTGCGGCCCCAGCTCGGCGGCGAGATTGCGGGAGAACGCCTCGATCGCACAGCAGGCCGGTCCGAACCCGCCGACCATGGGATACCCAATGCCGCCGGGCGTCGCGGTCAGCGAGAGCACCACGCCGGCGCGCTGTCGCGACATGATCCGGCCGGCGGCTGTAGCGGTGAGAAACTGCGTCTGCATGGCGATTCGCACCGGACGCACGAAATCCTCCGCTGACATGTCCACCAGCGGCGTGCCTTGTCGATCGGCGAGATTGATCAGGTTGAACGAGACATCCAGGGTACCGGCCGTCGCTGCGACCCGATCGGCGTGGCGATTCACGGCCTGCTGGTCCAGCGCGTCCACAGCCTCAGCCTCGGCCTGTCCTCCGGCGGCCTGGATCTCATCGGCGATTTTCCGGGCACTCTCCAGGCGGCGCGCTGTCAGGAATACCTTGGCGCCGGCCGCAGCCAGCACCTTTGCAACCGCGCCGCCCAGCGAGTCGCTGACGCCGTAAAGAACGGCATTCTTGTTCTCCAGGATCATGGGGTGTCTCCATGGATAGAGTACCCGTGCGCTTGGCACGAGCGCCGGCGTTCAGGCGCGCCGCTGCCGTCGCGCCTGATCTCGGTGTCGAGTGCCTCGTTTACTTGACGATAAGGGAGAGGCAGAACCGACAGATCCGGTCGCCTTTTTCAAGCTCGGCAGCCGGCGTCCCCGGCCGCGGCTCTGTCGTTACCGGTCAGTCCGCGGGATTGATCTTGGTTTGGATTATGCCGCCTTGCGCTGGGTGACGGCGGTGGTCAGAAGGGACACGATCTCGCGCGCAGCGAAGGGCTCGGGGCGAGGCTCCTCTGTTCCTGGCCCGTCGGTTGATTTGCCTGCAACGACCACGAAAGGGACGTTGTGCGCGGTCAGGATGTCGGCGACGGGTGTCGAAAACTTGCCGCGGATATCGCGATCGAGCGCAACGGCATCCGGCGGCATGACCGCGAGCTCCAGCAAAGCCCCTTCGATGGTGCGGACCAGCTTGACGCCGCGACAGCCTTCATCGCTGAGCGCGCGCATGAGCTGCAGACCGACACCAAAATCATCCTCGACAATCAGAACACGACAATCGCTAAGCGGTTTCATGACACACTGGCTCTGTTTCAAGCCTCAACCCTCGGCATGGTCAACGTCCGCGCCGAATCGATGTTCCTGAAGAACGGCCGGGGAACGTCTTGCCTACAAGCACGTTTTATTAGGCCTGCATTGCGGCAGACTTGAGGCGCGGTGCGACGTCGCGGCAGAAGCGCTCCAGGCTCTCGTTCATCTCGTCCGGCCGCAGGCCCGGCGGCACCGCCCAGGTCACGAGATCGGTGATGCCGTACTCGCGGATGAAGGCCGACAGCTGCGCGACGCAGTGATCGACGTCACCCACCACCCAGGTCTGCGGAATGCGGTCCGCATCGGAGTTGCCCGCGACGCCGCCGAGGCCAGTGCCCGGCGTGAAGCTGCGATAGATCTGGTGGCGATAGCGCTCGGCGGCACGCACACGCGGCCAGTCACGATCGGCATCGTCGGTGATCAGGCACGAGCGGATGATGCCGACGCGGTAGCGCTGCGGGTCGCGCCCCGACTGGTCGAGCGCCGCGCGCCAGGGATCAAGGGCGGCGGTGCGTGGTCCTTGCGGCAGCAGATGGCTATCGAAGCGCGCGGCGCGCTGGGCGCCCGCTTCCGACATCGCCGCCACCCACAGCGGCGGACCGCCGGGTTGCACGTAGCCGGGACGGATGATCACGTCGTTGAACGCATAACGCTTGCCGTGGAAGCTGAACCGCTCGCCGCTGAAGCAGTGGCGCAGCACCTCGATACCCTCGTCGGTGAGCGATACGCGGCGCGAGAGCGGCAGGCCGAACCCGTTGAACTCGTGCGGCGCGTAGCCCATGCCGACGCCGATCTCGATGCGTCCGTTGCTGAGATTGTCCAGCACGGCGAGATCCTCGGCGAGACGGATCGGATGGTTGAACGGCAGCAGGCAGACATCGGTCGAGATGCGCACATGCTGCGTGCGCGCCGCGATGGCGCCGGCCACCGGTGTCCACGACGGCAGATAGCCGTCATCAAGAAAGTGGTGCTCGGTGAACCAGACCAGGTCGAGTCCAAGCCGGTCCAGCATGGCGACCTGATCGATGATCGCCGCGTACAGATCCGGCATGGTCATGCCGGAGTCTGCCGGGTTGCGAAAATCGTAGACGACGCCGACGCGCAGGGACGGCTGCATGACGCTACTCCTGATAGAGTATGTCTCGTTCAAATCGAAACACAGTTCGCAGCCTCGTCATCCTGAGCGAAGCGAAGGATCCTGCGGTGCTGATATCAAACGCTGCCGGTGCCATTGATGATCAGCACCGCTGATCTTTTTTTGAACGACCCACCGCAAGGTCCTTCGCTTCGCTCAGGACGACAAGAAGGATCGCTCGAGTCGATCGAACAGTGCTCAGCCCGCGGGATCCAGCACCACGACCGGAATCTGCCGTGCGCCGGCCTTGCGCTGGTAGTCGGCGAACGGCGGCCAGATGCCGACCGCCTGATCCCATAGCCGCGTGCGTTCCTCGCCGCTTGCCGTGCGTGCACGGGCCCGCATCTTGGCGGTGCCGACCTGGATGTTGACGTCGGGGTTGGCCAGGATGTTGCGATACCAGCCGGGATGCTCCGGCGCGCCGCCCTTGGAAGCGATCACGAAGTAGCTGTCGCCGGCGCGCCCGTAGAACAGCGGGAACAAGTACTGGTCGCCTGACTTGCGCCCCGTCGTGGTCAGCAGCAGCGAGGGCACGGCCTTCACCGGCATGTTGGGCAGGTTGATCGTGTACATGTGGCCGTCGGTGCCGCCGCTCGAGAGATAGCGGTCGACATGGTCCTTCATCCACTGCGGCAGGTTGGGCGCGAGCTTCGTCTCGGTCATCGCTGTTTCCTCAGGTCACGGTGCTGGATCATGGCATGGATGCCGGCGATGTCGATTAGCAAAAACCTGAAATGTCCTTGCCGACATTTAGCGGATGCGCTAATTGATAGCCATCCCAGTGAGCAAGGGCGGATGGGCCATGACCTGGAACGACCACACTGTCGTCTGCACCTATCGTGTCAAACCGGGCGCGCGCGAAGCGTTCCTGACGCTATTGCGCAAGCACTGGCCCGCGCTGCGCGATGCGGGCCTCGCCACGGCGACACCGGCGCTGCACTTCGAAGCTGTGGTGGGTGGCGACAGCCGGCACAACGAGACCGGCACGACGTTCGTCGAGATCTTCAGCTGGTCCGGCCCCGAGGCATCGCAAATCGCCCACAACATGCCGGCGGTCATGGCGGTGTGGGAGCCGATGGGCGCGCTGGTGGAAGCACGCGACGGGCGACCGGCGATGGAGTTCCCGAGCTACCGGCCGCTGGATCTCGATGCCTGACGCCGCCGCGGCGGTCGAAGCAACCGAGCGCGTGTTCGCGGCGTTGGCGCATCCCTCGCGCCGACACATCCTGCTAACCCTGCAGTTTCGCGGCGGCGAGATGAGCGCGGGCGAGATTGCCGAGCGTTTCGGCTGCAGCTGGCCGACGACAAC